>JBBSES010000254.1:0-6775 GCA_038239465.1 Gemmatales bacterium | reverse complement strand
CCGACGCCCGTGAGCGGCGGCGGGCTGACCGCCTCGGCGTTTTCGGCCTTCTCAAACTGGCGTAGCAGGTCGGTGATGTCGGTCGTCAAGCCGCCCTCGCCGTCGCGCTGGTGGCAGGCGAGGCAATTGAAACGCTGCAGCGATATGCGAGCCAAATACGCGGGAGCGGGCGATCCGGCGCCGGTGGCGCCGTCGGTCAGGAAGCGACGCAGCGCCTTGCGGTCATCGTTGCTGAAGGTGAATGCCGGGGCCGTGCCGCGCTTGGCCGCGTCGTCGGCGAGGCAACCAGCCGCGTGCGTTTTGTCCTGCTTAGTGGCGGCGAACGAGGAGGACGCGGGCTTGGCCGTCAATGGCTTCTTGTCAGGAGCCACGGCATGGCAGCTGACGCAGCCCTTCTCGACCAGCAGGCGCTTGCCGAGATCCAGCAGCTGGGCATCGCCGCCGAGGCCCTCGAATTTCTTGAGCGCATCCGCATCGGTCTCGATGCGCTTGAATGCGGCGAGAAGAAGTTTCGCATCCGGGGCGGCGGGCAGTTCGGCGGCGATGGCGTTATCGGTCGATTCGCACAGGAAGCGAGCCAGATCGTTGGCTTCCTTCCCTTCGAGGAGCAAGTTGGGCATACGGCCGCTGGGGTCGATGGCGTGCGGGTTTTGCAAATAGGCGGCGAGCTTTTCCGGCGTCGTCTTGCTGCCGAGGCCGACGAGCGGGAAGTTTTGCCGGCCGCCGACGCCGTTGGCCAGGTTGTACAGAGACGCCGGTTCTTCCTTGGCGGCCGGGCCGTCCTTGTGGCAAGCGACGCAACCGACGGAGACAAAGAGGCGTTTGCCGCTGGCGATGCTGTTCTTGACGTCGTTGGGGTTGGGCGGCTTCGGATCGACCTTTGCCGGACCACCGAGAGACGAAAGGTAACGAGCGACGGCGTGCGCTTCCGCTTTACCTGCCGCGTCGTCGGCGAAAACCTTCGGCATGGTGGCGCCGGGACGCACCTTATGCGGGTCGTTTACCCACGCCAGAAGCCAACCGGGAGAGGCGCGCCCGCCGACTTGCGACAGGTCCGGCGCGGGCCGCGACGCCAGTCCCTTGGCCAGTCCATCGTTTTTCTCGGGCAGATGACAGCTGAGGCAATTGCGCTCTTCGGCGAGGAAACGGCCCCTTTCGGCCAGTTGATCGGCGGCGAGTGCGGCGGGCGCCTTGGCCGGCACATGGCCGAGATAGTCGCCCGGCAGCGGCTCCTTGCGGAAGCCCGGCCCCTGCCAGAAAAGTTCGAGCCGGTTGGCCAACGGGAGGCGCGTGAACGTGGCGGTGAACGGATGGATGCCGGCTTCCAGGCGCACTTCGGGGCCGGTCATGGGTTGTGGCGTGGCGTCTTCGACTTCGCCCGTCAGCACGTCCTTACCGGCGACCGCGACCTTGACCTTGCCGCGCGCGATCGCGCTAAACCGCTAGGTGCCGGCCCGCAAGACGTTGAGGTAGCCGGTCCATTCGACGCCGCCCGCCCCGGCCGCCAAACGTGGATGGGCCGTTTCGCCGGTCTTCCAGGTGAGCGCGACGGTCGGCTCCAGGCGGACGATTTCCACGGGCGGCTTGGCGCCGTCTCGATAGGTGGCCACCAGGCCGGGACGCAGATCGTCGAGTTCCACATCGGCGGCGGAGAGGCGTGCCGCGGCGAGGAAGAACGCGACCAGCGCCGCCATCGTGCTTCGAGCAGGCATATGCGCTCCTGAGTGGGCAACGCTTCATCGCGGAGGTCGGAGACGAAGCGTTCGAGGGTTCGGGGTGAGGGTCGGCAAGCAAGGCGGTTGGCGGGCTTGGACGATGGATAGGAATATAAGCGAGACGGCACGCTTTGTAAACGGGGAGGCGCTAGAGCCCTCTTTTACCGGGTTCCCAGGCTCCTGCCTGGGAACCCGCTTCCCGAAGGCTCCGCCTCGTCAGCGCGTTTTGGGACGAGGGGCACGTTAAAAGCGCACCGGCGAGGCGGAGCCTCGGAAACTGCATTCCCAGGCGGAGCCTGGGAACGAGGAACCACGTCTTAGACTAGTTCTTGACGAGTTTGCGCAACAACACCAGCGCGATGATGCCGATGACCAGGTCGCATATCCACACGGTCAGCGCGGGGTGGAAGCGGCCGTTGCGCGTGATGTTAATGCCGCACAAAAGAAGGGGGTAATAGATGAAGACGATGGGCAGGAAGCAGGTGATGAAGGCGCTCAGGTAATCGTTCTTGCTGAACCAGATGCCGACCGGACAACCCACCAGCACGAAGCACAGACAGCCGACGGCGATGGCCGGCCGCATCTGCAATTCGACGTTCAGTGATTGCATCTCGCGGACGAAGTGCATCCGCTGATTCTTCAAATGATTCAGGTGCGTCGGCAGGTCGTCGGGCGGCCGTTGCTGCGACATTTGCGCGATGCCCAATGCGATCTTGGCGGCGACGGCGTCTAATTCTTCCTGCACCTCGCCGCGCCGCGCCAGCAGTTGTTCCCAGTCCATCTCGCGCGACTTGCGCAGCTTCTCGTAGCCGAACGGGTACGCAGGCGGCAGCGGCACTTCCCAGACATGGTCGTCGAAGTAGGCGTTGTCGCCATTGCGCATACTCTGGTAGACGCCATAACGCATATGGACCAGCACTTGCTGATTGCGCGAATCGACGCGCAGTTCGGCCTCGTTCGCCACCGCGATCAGGTCGTAGTTTCCCTTGGAGTCGCGGCGCTTGAAGATCGGCTTTATCAGGCGCTTCCCCTCGACCGACTTGACCCAGATGGCGTAGCTGAGCCGCGCGTGGTTGATGCTGCGCTCGTGCTTCAACATGCCGTAGAGGAAGTCCTCCACGTCCTTGAGGAACTGCGAGCGCATGGCGTACTGCGTGTGCGGAATCAGGTGGTAATACAGACCCATCGTGACGGCGCTGGTGACGACGCCAAGGATGACGGCGGGGACGACGACGTGCAGGATGTTAATGCCGGCCGCCTTGATGGCGGTGATCTCGTTATCGTGGGCGAGTCGGCCGTAAACGAGGTTGGTGGCGAAGAGCGTCGTGGCTGGGATCGTGTAGGGCAGCGTGCTGGGAATGATGAGCGGGATAGCGGCGAGGACTTGGCCCGGCTGCAAACCGCGCTGCGACGCCTCCGCGACGATGCCCGCCAGCAGCACCATGCCGGTCAGAGCGATGAGCGCCAGGAAGAATATCTTGAACAATTCCCAGAGGATTGTTCGGTGCAGGATACTCCAGAACACGCGGCCTCCGGTTCCGTTGGCAGTCGGCACTTCTTCGTGGTCGGACGCGGCGGTGCCATTTGCTACTATCGGCAGCGCGACGGCGATACTTCATCGGCCCTTCGTCATTGCTCAGAGCGCCCCGTCAGCGTGGCCGGTATTTTCCCGCCCGCTCGGGGCAATTGTTCGGCCCCCGGCTTCTTGCCGTTGGCCGCTTCCCTGTGGTCGCCGCTCTTTAGCAACCGCTCCAATGGCTCGACCAAAAACGGCACCGGCTCGTTGGTGCAGCGCACGTCGTCCACCTTGCCGCGCACCTTGATCTTGAGAAATTGCCCGGCAATCGCGGGCGGAATCGGCCGAAACAGCGGCGGCAACATCTGCATGATTCGCCCCCAGACGGCGTAGAAATCCAGTTGCAAATCGCTGCCGTCGAGATTCATTTCTCCCTGCCCGGTCAGGCTGATGGCGTTGCCATACAGGTCGAGGCGGCTGACGGCGACGCGCGGCCCCTTGATGGTGAAGGTGGAGTGCATCTCCTCGAAGGCCGTCCGGTCGGGCACCCACAGGGCCAGCACTTTCAGCAGATCGAGCAGGACCGGCAGCTTGTACAGCTTGCCGTTGGGCACGTCGAGGCTGCCGCGGCCTTCCATGCCCTCCACTTCCGTCCCTTGGCCGGTCAGGTGGAGGCGCGCCGTCGCTTGCCCTTCGAGTTGCACGTTAGGGCCGAGATTGTGCCGGCCGAATTCCTCCAGCTTGACCTGCAATGCCGTCAGATTGAGTTCATAGTGCAGCGTCGGGCCAAACTCGACGCGCGCCTCGCCGCCCACGTCGCCGCCGAAGAAACGGGCCGTCAACCCCGGCAAGGAAATGACGTCCGGCGCGTCCTTTTTCACCTCGACGCGGCAATGCACGTCCTGAATCGGTTGCTTGAAGAGCGTCGCCCGTTCAAGGAGCAGGTTGCCGAGGACGCCTTCCAGCTGCCGGCCATTGTGGCGGCCGCGACACCAAAATTGCCCCTTCACCTTTTCCAGTTCGACGCCCACTTGCAGCGTGGCGTCTTGCAGCGAGACGCCGCCGTCCCAATAGATGACGGGCGGCATGTTTGGTTCCGCCGGCATGTCGATGATCAGCTCGCGTGCCGTCAGGCCGACGGGATTCTTCAAATGCAGGGCCTCAAACCCCTTGGCCAGCACGCGCGGCAGGGCGGCGTGAAAAGCCGCGTCCGGCACCAGGGGATTGCCCTTGAGATTGCCGAGGCGAGCATAAAAGCCGCCGATCCTCTTGAGGAAGATTTGCCCTTCGTCCAGGGTAAGGATGGTTTGGCCCTGCTTGGCGGTGAGGCCGGTCAGGTCGAGGCGATCGCGCGCGTAGCGCACGGTGCCGCTGACCTGTTCCATCGGATAGGGGAAGAAGTCGGGCTTGAGCGTGCAGCCGCGGGCCGTCACGGTCACGTCCACGTCTTCGGGCTGCTCGGGCAGTTGGTCGATGACAGCGGTCACGTTGAGCCGACCACCGGGGTGCAGCGTCGCCCACGCCGCTTTGAGCTTCGAGTCGCTATGGCCGCGCGGCGCCAGGGCTTCCTTGAGTTCGTCGTCGAGGAGAATATCGACGCCGCGAATCTCGGTGCTGATGCGGTCGCCGGTCGGCGTCGGATGCGAGCGGCCATGCACCAAAAACTCGCCCCCCTTGTGGCTGAGGCGGAAGTCGCGGAACTCGAAGTGATCGGGTTTGATGTCCAGCACGCCGCTGACCCTCTCCAACGGATACGGGAACACGTCGTAGAGGATCGAGGCGTCGTGGAAGCGGACCTGAATCTCGTTGGCGAAACGGGCCGCGCCGGGCACGCGATGGATGCGCGCGTGGAAATCGCCCAGACCCTTCGGCCGAAACGATGACGCCAACCGTCGATACTTGGGCGGCAAGGCCTCGCGCAGTTTATCGTCGAGCGGCAAGTCTTCGCCCCATACGTGGACGTCGATGCCGATGGCCGGCTCGAACCCGCTCGCCTCGCCCTTGACGTGGATGGGCCGCGACCCGGCGCGGCCTTCGAGGTCAATGCGGCGGACGTTCTTTTTTTGCGCCGGGTCCACCTCTTGCTCGATCACGCCCTTGACATGTTCGATGGCATAGGGAAAGTGGACGATGCGCGCCGCCGCGTCGTCGGCCCGAATGACGCTATGGCGCCGCCACACCCCCTGCTTGCGGCCGAAATCGAGGGCGATATCGACCAGGCCGCGCGGCGAATAATCGGTCTCGATATCGTGCAGCGTTTCGGGCAGCTTGGCGAATAACTCGGGGTTGAGGACGACGCGCTCGATCTTCACCTCTCCGGTCAGATCGGCGTCGGCGTTCAGTGCTTCCAGGCTGCCCTTAAGCGACAGCCGGGTGTCGCCGGCGCGGGCCGCGAGCGAATCCAGCGTCACGCGGCCATCGTCGATGCGGGCATGCGCTTCGAGGCCGCGCAGCGGCAGCGGACATTGCGGATGGTCGAGGGCGCCCTCGGTGAGGTGAGCGAGGACGTGATAAGCCAACGGCCCCGCACTGGCGCATTGATAGTCGAGCGTGGCCGATCCCTGCACGACGCCGCTCAGTTGTCGTACATGATTCGCCGCCTCGGGCGCGTAGCTCGCCAGGCGCTGAACGAGCGCCGGACCGATAGCGGCGCCGCCCGTTTCCAGCGTGGCTGACAACGCCTCGCCCACGCGCTGCCAGCTGGCGCGGACGTGCAGGGTGCCCGTCAAATCGCAGGCGCCGCGCATCTCGATGGCCAGCACGGGCAGCGGGTCGTTGACCAGCGTCAGATTGACGTTCTTGATCTCGACCGGCATCAGGTCGGCCGCGCCCCGGCGATCCTCGAAGAGAAACGTGCCCTGCTCGATGACGATCGTGGGCATCGCCTCTTCGGGATGGGTCGGTCCTAGGAGACCGGCGACGTTCCAACGGCCATCGCGCTCGCGGACGACGCGCAACCGTGGCCGCTGCAACTGCACCTTGCGGATGGCGAGCGTTCCCTTGAGGAGCTGTTCCTTGTCGTGGTAGATGATCGCGCTGGGGACGTAGAGGAGGTCGGTCAGCCCCGGATCGTCGGCGCGGACGATGCGCAACTCGCCGACGGAGACGCCGCCCAGCAAGCGCAGGCGAGCGGTTTCGACGCGCACGTGGACGCCGCGGAGCTGGCTTTCGAGTTGGCTGACAACCTGCCGGCGAATGCTCTCGGGATTGGTGAGGTGATAGTAGGCGCCGCCGATCGACGCGAGGGTGCCCAACACGGAAAAGACCAGGCATCGAACCAGCCACTTGCGCCAGGCCACGGGCCATCCTCGTCCGCGGTTCGCGCCGGGCGGCCGGTCCCGTCCGTTGCCCGGAAGCGGGCGGATAGTACGGGAAACGGGGGCCTGCGGTCAACGCCAACGGGAGTGCCTTCGGACGAGGCGAGTTTGGCGACGCGGGAGAAATAGGAAAAGCGAGCGTCGTGGGGGGGTGGGGCGGCCGGGACGATCGCGAACGTCGCGGCCGCCAGGACCGTTCCCCCGATGATTACCAGCAGCAAGGCCTT
>JBBSES010000253.1:0-6788 GCA_038239465.1 Gemmatales bacterium | reverse complement strand
GCATCGGCTGATCGTCGATGAACACCTTGGCCTCCGCGGGGACGTTGACGACAATGGTCGCGGTATCGGTCGCGGGCGCCGCGGCCAGGGCGACGGGTGCCGCGGGGGCGGCGGCCCAACCGCCGTAGCAGCCGACACGGCCGTAACCGCCACCGTAGCAACTGCCATAGCAGCCACCGTAGCAACCGCCATAGCAGCCGCCGCAGCCATAGTAGCTGCGATAGCCGGAGCCGGAGCAACCGTAGCACCCACCGCAGCCATAGTAGCTGCGATAGCCGGAGCCGGAGCAACCGTAGCACCCACCGCCGCAGCCATAACAGCTATAGCAGCCGTGACATCCGTGGCAGCCATGTACCCAGGCGGGGGCGGCGGGCTGAGTCGCCAAGGCAGCCAGCAGAACGACGCTGTACATGAGTCGGAACCTCCCAATCAGTCCGAGTTTCGGGAAAGCCACGGCCCGCGAGCGGAGCGCCACGAGACCGAGGTTTGGCCAGACTGGGCATAATGGTAAAGATGGATGGGCGACCCGTCAAATGAATTTCCCGAAAAGACGGAGCTATCGGTGTGTTGCGTGGAATCGACACAATCGGTGGGCACCCGGCGCGGCAAAAACGGCCGGAGCGGCATCATTTTTCTTGGCGGCGCGACTAATCGCGGGTACAAACGACCTTGTGGAAGGGGTGGAAGGTGCGAAAAGGTTTGGTTCGATCACTCTTGTGAATCTTGCGCAAGTTTTGCTCTCCCTGCCGTTTTACGGTTATCCATAGGTTCTATCTTGTTCGTGTGGGATGAAGGCGAAGCTCGCCTTCCGGGGATTCGAGACTCGCTCACCGAGGAGATTGCCGTGCGTCACCTGTCGATTCTGCGGATGGTTGGCATGTTGGTCCTGCTCGTCGGCTTCACGCAAGCCGTTCAGGGGCAGGCGCCCAAGGCTGCCGCCAAGCCCGCGGCCAAGCCGGCCGCGAAGACCGACGTCGATCCGCCGGGTACCGCCCAGCTGATGGCGACGATGCGCGGCTTCTTCGTCAAGTACGACACCAACAAAGACAACTTCCTCGACGAAGCCGAGGTCCATCGCGCCTTCGGCCTGACGCCCCCCAAGGCCAGCGAGACGACCAGCATGGCCAAGAAGGACGACGAGGAAACGAAATCGGAAAGCGACAAGGACAAGAAGACGGCCCCGGCCTCGACCGCCCCGCGGAAACTGAACCGCGCCGAGCAGTTCCTGGCGTCGCTCGACAAAGATGGCGACGGCAAGATCAGCAAGGAAGAGTACGAGGAATGGGCCCACGATTACTGCCGCGAAATGGCGCAAAAGCAGGACGACCTCCACAAGATGGCCGATGCTCAGCGCACCGCCCAGATGCTGCAAATGGCCAACATGCAGGCCAGCCTGCAGCGCCGCCAGCAGCAAAACCAACAGCGCAACAACCGAAATTACAACACCCGTTATAACCCGAATCAGCGGCCGCCCCAGCGCGGTCCGGTTCGCCCGCAACCGGCTCCCGGCATCGCTCGGACCGGCAACTGAGTCGATCGCGTCTAACGCCACGAACGCGAACGTCCGGCCCCATTTCTTTGAGGTCGGACGTTCGCGTTTTTGCTTCGACCCCGCTCCGTACCCATCGTTTCCCGTTGATAATGCCGGTCCACATGCGAGAATGGCGTCGAGCGACGCCCCCCTCCTCGTTTTTCGCGCGGCGCGGCAAACCATCCCGGCGGCTCGCCCGTCGTATAAGTAGAGTGGAAGCATGAGCAAAGCAGGCGCCAGCGTGTCCACGCGACCCACACCGGGGCAAAACGGTCCTCTGGCGCCTCCGGGGGAAACGCTGGTTCGCGCGTTCAACGAGTTGCGCGATGAGTTGGTGAGTACGCTCATGTACCTCTTGGGCAACCGCGAAGACGCGCAGGATGCCGCCCAGGACGCCTTCCTGAAATGTTGGCGGGCCCAAGACGGCCTGCCGGAAATTCAGAATTTGCGGGCCTGGATCTTTCGCGTCGGCTTGAATACCGCCAAGGATTTGCAGCGTTCCGCCTGGCACCGCAAGGCCCGGCCGCTGATGGGAGAGGCGACCATGCTGACCGATTCCATGAATGTCCCCATCCACATGATGGAGCACAAGGAATCGCTCGACCGCCTCCGGCAGGCGATCACGACCTTGCGGCACGAGGAAAAGGAAGTCTTCTTGCTCCGGCAAAATGGCGACTTGACCTACGAGCAGATCGCCGAGATTCGCAACAGCCCGGTCGGCACCGTCAAGACGCAAATGCGTAGCGCGTTGCAAAAACTGCGGAAGGTGCTGGCCTAGATTAACCCCGAGCCTGCCATCGACGGCAGGGAGACGACCATGAAGAGTTGCGAATACTACCAGGGCCAGTTGCTGGATCACCTGTACGGCTTGTTGGAAGCCGAGCAGAGCCTGGCGCTGATCGAACATGCTGGGAGTTGCGACGACTGCCGCGCCGCCCTGCAGCGCGCCGATGGCCAACGCCGCTTGCTCGGCATTGCCGCGATCAGCGAATGCCCCGAGGTCGTGTTCGAGGCGCCCGCCGCTCCCGCGCCGGCCGTGCTGCCGCCGCGAAAGCCGATCCCCCTCCGTGCCCGCAAGCCGCTCCGCTGGGGGCGCTATGCCGCGGCCGCCGCGGTGCTTCTGGCGGTCAGCGCCGTCGGCATCCCCGCCGGGCAGTACGTAGGCGATTACTGGGGACGCCAGCGCGAAGTGGCCGACCTTTCCCAATCGATCGCCAAGACGCTCTCGGACGAACGCGCGCTCATCGACGACCACGACCGCACCGTCGCCGCCGCCAAGGTCGAGAAGCGCGATACCGAAACGAGCATCGCCGACCTGACGACCCTGGCGACCCGCGAGAGCGAGGCGGCCATCGCCGCCATCCGCGCGAACCAGCTGTACATGGTCGTCACCGGGCAGCAAGAACTGCGGCCCGGCACGCCGAGCGAATACACGATCAAGACGCTCAACATGAATCACG
Source organism: Gemmatales bacterium (assembly GCA_038239465.1). Classification (GTDB taxonomy): domain Bacteria; phylum Planctomycetota; class Planctomycetia; order Gemmatales; family Gemmataceae; genus JBBSES01. The sequence goes on along the minus strand of JBBSES010000253.1, from coordinate 3,797 downwards.
AACAGGTGCCCTCGCGCCTGGACGTGCGCATTCTCGACCTGGCGACCAACAAGCCAATCCTGGAACGTAAGGACGTGGCCAGCGACGGCACCTACAGCCTGCCCTTGTCCGCCGACGAGGCGCTGAAATCCAGCAAGAACCTGGCTCTCGAAGTGGTGGCCCGAAGCACCGACGGCGCCCAGCGCGGCGCCATCAAGGAGAAGTTGACGCTGGGCCGGACTTCGTACTTGACGCAGCTGGTGACCGACAAGCCGATCTATCAACCCGGCGAGACGGTTCGCTTCCGGTCGCTGACACTGGACCGCTTTAGCCTCAAGCCGGCCGCGGACGACCTGGTCCTCATGTATACCCTCTGCGACGCGCGGGGCCGGCCCGTGGAAGTAAGCGGCGAAGCGGCCAAGCTCGCGGCCGACGATGCCAAGGACGCGCCGAAGGCACAGGCGGATGTCCGCAACGCCAAAGTTTTGCAGCTGGCGCGCGGTTCGCGTCAGGCGCTCGAGCGCAACGACAAGGAATTGAAACAGCGCGGCTACGAGGATCCGAAAGCTCAAAAAGCCGCCGACATCGACGCGATGGCCCTGCGCGGTCTTGGCGCCGGCGAATTCGTCCTTCCAGAGAACCTGCCCACCGGCGAATACGCGCTGCACGTCGAGGAACTGGGCAAGAAATTCTCGACGGAAAAGCGCAAGCTGACGGTGGCCCGCTACCGTGCGCCGACGCTGAACAAGGAACTCAAGAAGTTCGACAAGGAATCGTACCTGCCGGGAGAACAAGTCGAGGCGCGCGTCCAGGCGATCCGCGTGGCCAACGGCCAGCCCCTGGCCGACAGCCCGCTGACGGCCGTGCTGCTCATCGACGACGTTCGCTACACGGAGGCCGGAATGGTGGCGGAGGCCGCCAACGAAGGCCAGCGCCTGCGGACCGATGCCCGCGGTGAAGTCGTCGTCCGCTTCCGGCTGCCCAAGGAAGCGGACGTGAAGAATGGCGACGCCCGCTTGGAGGTGAAGTTCGACGATGCCCCGGACGAACCGCTCGTGCGTTCGTTCCCGGTGCTGGTGGACCGGCCGCACGTCGAGTTCTTCCCCGAAGGCGGCGACCTGATCGCCGGCGTGCCGAACCGCGTTTACTTCCACGCGCGGACGCCGCTCGACCGGCCCGCCGCGCTGCGCGGCCAGCTGGTGGACGCCAAGAAGAAAACCATCGTCGCCGTCCATACCCTGCAACTGGACGCGAAAGACGCCACGCCCGGCTTGCAGCAGGGCATGGGAGTCTTCGAGTTCACGCCCGCCGCGGGAGGCCACTATCAGGTCGTCGTCGAGGGCACGAAGGCACACGCCTTTCCGCTGCCTGAAGTGAAAGCCGAAGGGGTGGCCCTGGCCGTGCCCACCGGCGTGACCAACGAGCGCGAGCCGATCCAGGTTCGCCTGCACAGCGCCGGCCGGGATCGTCAACTCCTGGTTTGTGCCTATTGCCGCGGCGCTCTGCTGGCGGTCAAGGAAGTCAACGTCCTGGCGGGCAAGGCCGCGGAGGTGCAGCTCAATCCCGGCCGCTCCGTGGGCGGCGTCTACCGCGTCACCGCCTTCGAACGGCTGCCCGCCAACGCCAACAGCGACATCAAACCCGTCGCCGAACGCCTCGTCTTTCGCACGGGTTCCGGCCCGATGAAAATTTCGCTCAAGACCGACAAGCCCGTGTATGGCCCCGGCGACAAGGTCACGCTCACGGCTCGCGCCACGGGCGACAACGATGAGCCTTTGCCTGCCGTATTGATGATCGGCGTGGTCGATAAGAGCGTGCTGCGGATGGCCGACGCCGAACGAACCGCCCGCTCGATGCCGACCCACTTCCTGCTTACCAGCGAAATCCGCCGGCCCGAGGAGTTGGAGTACGCCGACGTCCTTCTGACCGAACACGCCCGCGCCGCCGAATCGCTCGATCTCCTGCTTGGTACGCAGGGATGGCGCCGCTTCCTGGAGTCCGACCCGGAGCGTTTCCGCGGCAACGGCCCCGCCGAGGGGGCCCTCGCCCGTCAAGACGACGTTCGCCGTCTGCTCGTCGCCACCGGAGCGCTCGGGCTAGGCGACGACAAGGACGAGGAACGGGCGGTGACGAGCATGGGCCAGGAGCGCAAACGCATCCGCGAGAAGTTCGCGCCGCGCTTCAAGGAATTGGACGACCGCCTGGTGGCTGCTTCCAACGCCCTCGACGCCGCGCTCGATCGCTCCCAACTGGAAGAGGAGACGGAACGGCTGCACGGCCGGGCACAGGAAGCGCGCACGGCCTATGCCGCTGGCCTGGACCGCCTGCGCGAATTCGACCGCCACCAGGAAACGATTCGCCAGCGTGCCCTGCTCTTCTTCGGCGCCGTCCTTCTGGTCGCCGGTGGCGCCAGTCTGATCGTCGGTCTTGGCCGTCAGATGCGGCGTGCCCTGCCGGTCTACTTGGCCGCCGCGGGCGCCGTCGGCATCTGCGGCTTGGTGGTCGTCGGCACCTATCTGCTCGATGGCCAGGCTCCCGCTTCCTTGCCGGTCGCCGCCGTCCGCAGCCACAAGCTCGCGGAACACCTGAATCAAGTCGCCGAGGACGGTGGCGGCAGAAAGAAGGGCCTCCACTATGAAAGGTTCGGCGATCCGGCCGCGGAGGATGACATGGCGGCCCCGCGCAACGGCGCGGAGTTGGGCAAGTTTAAGGCACCGCTTGCCAAGCAGCCAAACCTGCCGACCGAACGCGCCGGCGCCTCGACGGGGCGCGACGAGGGGCGTGCCCATTTCGCCCGGCCCACCGACCGCGGCGACGCCTACAAGAAGCGCGACACCAGGGAGGACCAAAAAGCCCGGGAACCGAAAGGCGGAGAACCTCAAAAGGACGTCTACTTTCCCACGGCGAATCAGCCCCTCAACCGCGCCATCGCGCAGGTAAAGGCGTCGCCACAGGCGGCCGCCCGGCCGGAACCGGCCAAGGCTCCTCCTAGCCCCCCTCCGGGTATGGCGGGTCCGCCGGGGGGCGCGGCCAAGCCCGGCGAGCAAGTTGGGGCCGCCAACGGCCTGAACCGCAATGGCTATAACGGCGCACCCATGAACGACGCCCTTCGGCTGGAAGAAGCCCTCGATGCCGCCTTCAAGAAGGTCGAGGCGGAACGCAAGGGGAACAAGGAGGAAAAAGAAAAGCAGCAAACGCAGCTGCGGCAAGTCCAGGCCGCCGAGCCGTGCGTGGCTCGCGAGTACGCCCATCGCCGCCTCACCGGCCAGGACCGAGCCATCCGCTTCGATTTCACCGAAACCATCTACTGGCATCCCGCGCTGGTGATGCCCAACGGCGAAGCCACGGTGACGTTCGACCTCAACGACGCCGTCACCAGTTTCCAGGTCGTCGCCGCCGGGCACACGGTCAACGGTCAACTCGGCGGCCGTTCCACGGTCCTCGAATCGCGCAAGCCGTTCACCGTCGCCGCCACGGTGCCGACCGAGGTCAAAGCGGGCGCCGCCCTGCAACTGCCCGTCTCGGTCGCCAACACCAGTTCCGAACCGCGCCTGGTTTACGTCAGCCTCGATCTGGATGGCCGACTGGCCCCCGCGCCCGGCGCCGCCAGCCAGCTGAAGCACGCCGTCAAGCTTGCTCCCGGCGAGACCGCCAAGCTCGTCTTCCCCTTGCAAGCAACCCCCGGCACCGAGGGAACCGCTACCGTCACCGTCGTGGGCACCAGCGAGCCATTCGGCAGCGACGGCGTTCGCTATAGCATTAAGATCAATCCGTGACGCGACCAGCAGTAAATCGTTGAGCAGCGAGCCGAAGGGGAG
>JBBSES010000252.1:0-6802 GCA_038239465.1 Gemmatales bacterium | reverse complement strand
GGCGTCGGCCGCATCGACGGATCGCGCATCGGGTCGTAGCTTTCGAAGCTGCGTTCGACCTCGTGGCGCGACGCTTCCGTGCGGTCGAGGCTGACGGCCACTTGCAAATCGCCGGTGGCTTTGACGGCGCCGATGAGTTCGGGCAAGCGCGCTAATTGGCCGGTGCCGCAGATGATGTCCACGTGCGGCGCGCGTTTGCGAATCAGTTCCTGATCCTTCTGGGCCATGCAGCCGAGAACGCCGACGACGGTATCGGGATGCCGCGCCTTGTGGTGGCGCAGCCGGCCGAGGGCGCTGTAAATCTTGTCCTCGGCGTGCTGGCGGACGCTGCACGTATTGAACAGGATCACGTCGGCACCGATCGGATCGTGGACCAACTCATATCCCTGGCGGCGCAGACTGCCGACGACGAGTTCGCTGTCGAGGACGTTCATCTGGCAGCCGACGGTTTCGATGTAGAGTTTCGGAGGCATGTCAATTCTTCCCCTTGTCGCCGGGCCGTTTCTTCTTGGCGGGCGCCGCTTCGCGCTGGGCCAGTAGTTCAAGGGCGGCTTCGAGCGGACGAGGATAGCGATATCCCGTGGCGGCGTCGATGAGACGTACTTTGTCGTCCGGGTCGATGACCAGGCGAAAGCCCAGCGTTTGACTGGTGACGCCGCCGTCGGCATCTTGCCCTTTGACCCAGGAACCACCCGATCCCAGGCGGCGCATTTGCAGCCGCTCTTTTAAGAATTTGCCCGTCGTGTCCACCAGAATGTATTCCTGGACGCCGAGCCGGGCATAGACGATGGATTTCTCTTTCTTGTCGCGCTGCTGCGCGGAGCGCCGCGACAGGACTTCGATGGTCAACAGCGGCACCGGCCCGTCCTGGCCGATGGTAAACGCGCGCACGTCCGCGCCGAGCGGTCGCGTCGGCGCGACGACCATGACGTCTGGGGAAACGTAAGGCTTCGAGCCTGTCCGCTGGTGCAACGGCGTTTCGCGGTAGTAGAGGTTCATGTTGGCGAAGACGCGCAAATCCGCGCGTTTCGCCAGGTGTATTTGCAGGCAAACGTGAAGGATTTGCAGGGCGTCCGTGTGCCAGCTGACCTCGCCCATGTCGCCCTCGTCTTCGTCCTCATGAAGCAACGGCATGTCGTCGTCGGCAGGGGGTTGAAGACGCTGCAAATTCTGAACGCGGTTCGCTGCATGGGTCATATCACTGTTTCCCCTTGTCGCGGGGTTTGGTCGCTTTCTTCGCCACTTCCTCTTGCAGATGTTTAAGGCGTTCCTCGGCTTCGCGGCGGGCCTCGGCTTCGGTTCGCGCCTGCTTCTCGGCCCGCCGTTGGGCGCGTTCGGCGGCCTGTCGCGCCTTGCGTTCCCGTAGCAAATCGTCGGCGGTCGCCTGCGCCTCGCGGGGACGGATGTAGCGCTTGCCGGTGCGGGCATCGAGAACGCGAACTTGGCCGTCGGCTTCGATCACGATGCGAAATCCCAGCTGGCTCGTGATGCCGCCGTCCGCGTCCTGGCTATCGAGCCATTGGCCGGACGATTGCCGGCGAAGGAGTAGCAAACGTTCCGGCAACATGTCGCCAGTCGGATCGACCAAAGCATACTCCTCGATGCCGAGATCGCCGTACAGGATCGGTTTGAAGTTCAAGTCGCCCTGCTGCCAGGTGCGGAACGACAACACCTCGGCGACGAACACCGGCGCCGGCCCCTGCTCGCCGATGCGGTACGAGCGAATGTCGTCGGACAAAGGCGCGGTTGGTTCCACGACTAGAACGTCCGGCGAGACGTAGCGCTCGGGCGCCTCGTCGCTATAGAAGAGGTTTAAATTGCCGAACACTTCGAGCGACGGCCGCGGCGCGAGGTGGAACTCCAATCCGTAGATGAGAATATCGCATGTCCGCGTGTGGAGGTCCGCCTCGCCCATTTCCAGATCCTCTTCTCCGTAGAGGAGCGGGATGCCCTTGGGTTGAATGCGCTGCAAGACCGGATCGCGCTCGGGGCGTGGCCAGGCGCGGCCGCCGGGTCTCGTCGCTTTCGTGTCGGCCGTCGCCATGAGCTTCTCCTAGCAGGTGCGCCGCAAACGCGCCCAGTACCCGCCGTCGCCGGGCCGACCGAGAACGTGTTCCGCGTCGGCTTCGAGCTTTAAACCGGGCCGCGTGCGCAGCACCTCGTCCACCACCTGCCGGTTCTCCTCCGCTTCGACGCTGCACGTCGAGTAGACGATGGCGCCGCCGGGTCGCACGCGCTCGAACGCTTCGGACAGCAAGGTTATTTGCAGCCGTGCCAGGTGCCCGATCTCGTCGGGCTTTAGCCGCCAGCGCGCTTCCGGTCGCCGGCCCAACACGCCAGTATTGGTGCAAGGCGCATCGACGAGGGCCGCGTCGAATGGTCCGTCGGGATGGACGGCGCCTTCGGGATCGAGGCGTACCGTCCGCACGATGCCGATGCCGAGACGCCGGGTCAACTCGCCCACCGACTTCAATCGGCGCTCGTCCACGTCGCAGGCGACGATTTGGCCGCGATTATTCATCAACTCGGCCAGATGCGTCGTCTTGCCGCCCGGCGCGGCGCACAGGTCGAGGACGCGGCTGCCCGGCGCGGGGGCGAGAGCGCTGGCGACGTTCATGGCCGAGATATCCTGCACCGCGAACCATCCCTGGTCGTAGCCCGGCAAGTCGCGGATGGGCAGCGATTCGTTCAGCCGCACCGATTGCGGATGTGCGCCCGCTTCCGCCGCGATGCCCCTTTCCGCCAGGTCCGCGAGGAAGACGGCGCGGTCGGCCCGCAATGGGTTGACGCGCAGCCACAGCGGCGCGGGGCCGGCGAACCAGAAGCCGCGCCGCCGGCATTCGTCGCCGTCGTGCCGCTGATGCCAGCGCAGGGCCAGCCACACGGGCAGCGAGAAGGCGGCGGCCAGGTATTGTACCGGCTCGGCCGTCGGGTCGGGAAGCACGGCTTGGGCCAGGCGGCGATACTGGCCCTGCTCCAGCGGCAAGGCGTCGGCGCCTGGCTTGTCGCTCCGGTCGTCGGTGACGAGCGAGGCCAGGCGGCGCAGGACGCCGTTGATGAACCCCTTGGCGTCCGCTCTACCGAGGGATCCGGCGAGTTCGACCGTCTCGTGCAAGGCGGCGTGCGCGGGGATCTGCGTCAGCAGGGCCAGCTGGTAGGCGCCGAGACGCAGCGTGTCCCAGATCCACGGTTCGACCTGATGCGCGGGCCGACTGACGACGACGCTCAACAAGGCGTCGAGCGAACCGCGCCGGCGCAGCACGCCATAGGCCAGTTGCGTGGCGAGGCGACGGTCGGCCGACGCCAGCGAGGTTCGCGTCAAGGCCTGGTCGAGAACGTCCTGAATGAAGGCGTCGCCGGTGCGGCAGGCGAGCAGGACTTGCAGGGCGACCATACGGCCATTGGAGCGCGGGCCGAGGAATTGCAGACCTTCGAGCTTCATGGCGTTTCCGGCCCGAAGCGATCGCCTTCTTTGAGAGGAGCGCCGCGCAGGAAGTCGGCGGCGCTCATGCGTCGCTTGCCGGCGGGCTGGAGTTCGTCGATGGCCAACCGCGTGCGCTGGCCGCACGCCACGGTCAAGCGCAAGGCACCGTCGGGCACGATGACGCCCGCTTCGACATCAGCGCTCGTCGCTTCGACGTGAGCGCGGGAAACGATCACCCGCGCCGGCGGCTGTCCCGTCCGATGCAGGAAGGTGTAAGCCGTCGGCCAGGGCTGCATGGCGCGAATTTGCAGACTTACTTGCGAGGCGTCGCGCGTCCAGTCGATGAAGCCATCCTCTTTCTTCAGCTTGGGCGCCTTGGTGACGAGGCCCTTGTCCTGCACCAGGCCTTGCGCCGTTCCAGACTCAATTTGCTCGATGACGCGCACTGCCACCGCCGCGCCGAGAGGAGCGAGGCGCGCTTCCAGTTCGCCGGCCGTCTCGTCGGCGGTGATGTCCACCACCTCCTGAGCCAACATGCGGCCCGCGTCCAGCTGCACCGACATTTGAATGATCGTCACGCCAGTCGTCTTCTCGCCGTGGTAGATGGCCCAGGCGATCGGCGCGGCGCCGCGATACTTCGGCAACAGCGAGGCATGGACGTTGATGCCGCCGTGTTTGGCCGTGGAGAGTACGTCGTTGGACAGGATTTGCCCATAGGCCGCGACGACCAGCAGGTCTGGCTTTAGTGCTTGCAGCGCCGCGATTCCCTCGGGCGTGTTGATGCTCTCGGGCTGAAAGACGGGGATGCCGCGCGCCTCGGCAATGGGTTTCATCCCCTTACCGGTCTGGCGCGTGGAGCCGCGTTCTTGGCCGACGGCGCGGTCGGGCTGCGTGAACAGGCCGACGACCGAGTGCGGGCCGGCGAGCAATGCTTCGAACGTCGGCTCGGCGAAGGTGCCGGTGCCCATCATCACGAGATTCATGCGCTTTGATTTCTTCCCGTCTTGTCTTGTTTACGTTTCGCGCCCCGCTAAAGCCGCCTGCACCTTCTCTAGTTCCGCCGTCGGCGGGATTTCGCCGCGTTCCTGTGCCTTGCGGAACTGGTGCTCGAACTCCCTTATCATGCCACGGCTGGCGAGCTTGGCGATGGTGCCCATCTTGTCGATGAACAATACCCCTTCCAGGTGGTCGATCTCGTGGATCAGCAGGCGCGCTAACAGGTCGCTGCCCGTGATGCGGATATGCTCGCCCTGCAAGTTATAGCACTCGACCGTGACTGTCTTGGGCCGGCGCACCTTCTGAAATAGCTCGGGGAAGCTGAGGCAGCCTTCCTCGCCTTCCTGCATCCCCTTGCGATCGACGATGACGGGGTTGATGCAGACGGCTTCAAACTCCTTCTCGTTAGGGTCGGCCTTTGGATTGATGACGAGCATCTGATACGGCAACGCCACCTGGTTGCTCGCCAGGCCGAGGCCCTTCGCCTCGTACATGAGATTCAGCATTTCCTCGGCCTGCTTGCGGACCTCGTTGTCGATGGAGGTCAACGGCCGCGAACGCTGGCGCAGGGCCGGGTGCGGGTAACGAACGATCTTCATGCCAAACTCCGGCAGCGCGAACCATCGGCTTCCTTCGGGGTGATAGGGAATTATATCGGCCGGACATGACGGCGCGTAGAGCATCGACCCCGGCCCACGGCCGAAACCTTGTGCCCCCGGCGGCGCTCTGTAAACTGAGCGAAACGACGGATCGACTCTCCCGCATGGCACAGGTGAACTTCGTGGCAAACGACAAACCCCCGCGCACGCGCTACGCCGGCATCCTCCTTCATCCCACGTCGTTGCCGGGACCGTTCGGCATCGGCGACCTCGGTCCGACTTCCTATCACTGGGTCGATTGGCTGGTCGGCGCCAAGCAATCCTGCTGGCAAGTGCTGCCCCTGGGACCGACGGGTTACGGCGACTCGCCCTACCAGGCCTTTTCCGCCTTCGCGGGCAATCCGGGCCTGGTCAGTCCTGAGCTATTGCAGCGCGATGGCCTGCTCAACGGCGACGATTTGGCCAACGCGCGCTTCCCGGCCGACCGCGTCGATTTCGGGCCGGTCGGCGAGTTCAAGGCCCGGCTGCTGGCCCGCGCTTACGACAACTATCAAACGGGCAAGGCGCCGGCGCTGCGGCCCTTGTTCGACGAATTCACCGCCTGCGAGGCCCACTGGCTGGACGACTACGCCCTGTTCATGGCCTTGAAGGACGCCCACGGCGGCAAAAGCTGGGTCGAGTGGCCGGCCGAGCTGCTCAAACGCGAACCGCGCGCCCTGGAACATGCCCGCCGGCAACTCGGCCCCGGCGTCGGCCTGCATCAGTTCCGCCAATTCCTCTTCTGGCGGCAGTGGTGCGACCTGAAGCGCTACGCCAACGAGCGCGGCATCAAGCTCATCGGCGACGTGCCCATCTTCGTCTCGGGCGACTCGTCCGACGTGTGGGCCAACCCCAAGCTCTTCACGCTCGACGAACATTGCCAACCGCGCTTCGTGGCCGGGGTGCCGCCCGACTATTTCAGCAGCACGGGCCAACTGTGGGGCAATCCGCTCTACGATTGGGAGGCGCTGCGGCAAACGAAGTACGCCTGGTGGGTCGCTCGTCTGCGCGCCATGTTGGTGCAGGTGGACATGATTCGCCTGGACCACTTTCGCGGCTTCGAGGCGTATTGGGAAATCCCCGCCGGCCGGCCAACCGCCGAGGTCGGCCGCTGGGCCAAGGGGCCGGGCGTCCACCTCTTCGAGGCGCTGCGCGAGGCGCTCGGCAGCCTGCCGCTGATCGCCGAAGACCTCGGCGTCATCACGCCGGAGGTCGAAGCGTTGCGCGACAACCTGCATTTGCCGGGCATGCGTATTCTCCAGTTCGCGTTCGGCGGCGAGGTCGAGAACCGCTTTCTACCGCACAATTACGAGCGCAACACCATCGTCTACACCGGCACGCACGACAACGACACGACGCGCGGCTGGTACGCCACGCTGTCGCCGCACGAGGGCGACAACCTGCGCCGCTATCTAGGGCGCGACGGCACGGATATCAGCTGGGACTTGATGCGCCTGGCCTGGATGTCGGTGGCCGACTACGCCGTCGTGCCGCTGCAAGACGTACTCGACCTGGGCCACGAGGCGCGCATGAACCTGCCCGGCCGCCCCGCCGGCAACTGGGGCTGGCGCTACCGCGGCGATATGTTGACGGAGCAGGTGCAAGCACGGTTGCGCGAGTTGACCGAAGTGTATTGGCGCGGGTGAGTGGCATTCCGTTAACGTTTCGCGTCTCCGTACACTCCTACCGGGTCGCGGCTGCCAGCCGCTTCCCTGTACGCAAGGGCGATGAAATAATCTCACCG
>JBBSES010000251.1:0-6813 GCA_038239465.1 Gemmatales bacterium | reverse complement strand
CGCACCGGAGTCTTCTATGACTCCGATGCGTCCGCGCGACTCAGGAGGCTTACGCCCCCCGCTCGCCAATTTGTTTATTGAAGAGCATTGCTAACCCGGCGCCTTCGACCCTTGCAATTCGGCCAGCAATTTCATTAGGGCGCTCGGATCCACCGGTTTGACCAGGTGGTGATCGAACCCGGCCTCGCGCGTGCGTTGGCGATCTTCCGCCTGGCCCCAGCCGGTCTGGGCGATGATGACCAATTGTTGGCCGCCGGGCTGTTCGCGGATGCGGCGACAGGCGTCGTGGCCATTGAGCTTCGGCAAACCGATGTCCAACAGGATCACGTCGGGCCGGAACGCGGCGGACGCGGCGACCGCTTCCTCGCCATCGTAGGCGGTTCGCGTCTCGTTGCCCAGCATCCGCAACATCATGGCTAGACTGTCCGCGTTGTCCCGGTTATCGTCCACGACCAGGATACGCCGCCGAGGGGCCAGCGACAAAGGGCCAGCCGCGAGCAACCCGGCGCCTTCCGAATCGTTGCTCGCCGCTCGCCGTTCCTCCCTCGGTAGCGGCAGGCGTACGACGAACTCCGCTCCCTTGCCTGGCCCGTCGCTCCGGGCCTCGACTTCGCCGCCGTGCAATTCCACCAGTCCCTTGACCAGCGACAGGCCGATGCCCAGGCCGCCCTGCGAGCGCTCGGCGGCGCGCTCCACCTGCGTGAACATTTCGAAGATGCGATGCAGCATCGGGGCCGGGATGCCAATCCCCGTGTCGCGCACGCTCACGATGGCCACGGGCGTTTCACCTCCCGCGCTTGCCTCACGAATCGTCAGCGCGACGCGGCCGCCCCGTTCGGTGTACTTCGCCGCGTTGTTCAGCAAATTCGAGAAGACCTGGGCGAGCCGGGTCGGGTCCGCTTCCACGAAGAGGGCGTGCGGCGACGGCTGGATCGTCAACTCGTGGCCGTTCGCTTCCAGCAGGGGCCGGCTCGTTTCCACGGCCTGGTACACGATCTTGGCCAGGTCCACGCGCTCTTTGCGGAGGTCGATTTTGCCCCGGCTGATGCGGCTCACGTCGAGCAAGTCGTCGATGAGTCGGACCATCTGCGCCAGTTGCCGTTCCATCATGGCGCGCGAACGCTCGACCGCCTCGCCGTTGCCCTTGGCCAGCTGCATGACTTGCAGGCCGTTGCGAAGCGGCGCCAGCGGGTTGCGCAATTCGTGAGCCAGGGTCGCCAGGAACTCGTCCTTGTTGCGGCTGGCCTCGCGCAACTGCTCCGCGGCCTCCTTGCGCTCGGTGTGGTCGCCGACGATTCCCAACATGCGTTCGACTCGGCCGCGGGCATCGCGATGCATGCGAGCCTTCGTCCAGATCCATCGCATCATGCCATCGGCCCGGCGGATGCGGCATTCGACGTCCAGTGGCGATCCCGTTGCGGCCGTTTCCTTGAACCGGGCGTCCACCGCCGCTCGGTCGTCGGGCAATACGTGTTCGAGAAATCTCTCGTAGGTCCACTCCGGCAACGGCGCGTCGTAGCCGAAAATTTGGTCGTGGCGCGACGTGCGCGCGGCGGTATGGTCGCTCAGGTTCAATTCCCACTGGCCGAGGTCGGCGGCTTCCAGGGCGAACGTCAACCGCTCGCTGCTGTACAACAAAGCCTCCTCGGCTTTGCGCCGTTCGGTCACGTCGCGGAAGACCAGCACGGCGCCCACCATGTGGCCTTCACCGTCGCGGATGGGCGAGCCGCTATCGTCGATGGGTCGGCGGATCCCGTCCTTGGCGATGAGGATCGTGTGGTTTGCCAGGCCAACGATTACCCCCTCGCGCAACACCTTGCCGACGGGATTTTCGACCGGCTCACCCGTGACTTCGTTGATGATGGGGAAAACGGCATCCACGGGTTGGCCCGCCGCTTCGTGCGAGGACCAGCCGGTGAGCTTCACGGCCACGTCGTTCAGGAAGCGGACCCGGCCCTCGGCGTCCGTGGTCAGCACGGCGTCGCCGATGCTGGCGAGCGTGACCCGGTTCAACTCGGCCTGGTCGCGGAAACGCTCTTCCGCCCGTCGGCGGTCGATAAATTGAGCGATCCCCTCGGCCAGCGGCGCGAGTTCGGTCAAAATCCCTTCGGTGAGCGACTGACGGGCAAACATCGCCATGACCCCGAGCAGGCGATCCTCGACCACCAAGGGGTAGCCGGCGAACGCCACCATGCCTTCCCGTTTGGCCCAGGCCCGGTCGCTGACTTGCGGGTCATCGACAACGGTATTGGTCAAGTGCGGCCGACGACTGCTGGCGATGCGGCCGATCTTGAATTGACCGACGGGAATCCGGCTGTGATCGCCGTTCAAATGCGTATACAGCCCCGCGCTGGCCTGCAACTCCAGGACGGTATTATCGTCGTCCAGCGTCCAGACGCGCGCGAAGGCCATATCCAGGTGACGGACGAGCGCCTCGCAAGCGTGCCCCAAAACAGTGAGCGTTGGTTCGGCCGAGGCCAGGGCCGTGCTGATGTCGGCCCGCAAGGCGATCAGTCGAGAGCGCTCGGCGCGGGCATCTTCCTCCCGCTTTCGCTCCGTGATGTCGCGGAACACCAACACCGCCCCGGCGATGACCCCGCCGCCATCCCGGATCGGCGCGGCGCTGTCGTCGATGGGTCGTTCCGTGCCGTCCCGAGCAATCAAGAGGGTGTGGTTCGCCAATCCCCGGATCGCGCCGTCTTGCAAGGCCCGCAGTGCCGGGTTCTCGACGGGTTCGCGGCTTCCTTCGTGGACGATGGAGAATACTTCTCCGAGCGGTACGCCCCGCGCCTCGGCGACTACCCAGCCGGTCAGCGCCTCGGCCACCGGGTTGACGAACGTGACCCGTCCCTCGGCGTCGGTGGCGATGACCGCGTCGCCGATGCTCGCCAGCGTGATGCGCAGCAGTTCGCGTTCGTCGCGCAAAGCATCGGCGGCTCGCGTCAACTCTACGGTTCGCTCGTTGACCCGTGCTTCCAGGTCGGCGTTGACGCGGAGTAATTCTTCCTCCGCCTGCTTGCGCGCGGCGATTTCTCGCTCGAGTTCCTCGGGACTCCGCATCGCCAGCGCTCGGGGAACAATGGGCACGAGGGCGAAGACCGTGACCCAGGACACCAGGGCCGTGGCGAGCTTGATGACCCCGGCGAGCCGATAGAGCGGGTGCCAAAAGATGATCGCCTCCATCAAATGCGTGGTGCCGCACGCCAGGATGAAAGCGCCGAACAGGAGCAGAATGCCGCGAAATGGAATGTCGCGCCGACGCACCAGAAAGAAGCCGAGGACGAGCGGGATGGCCAGGTAAGCGGACCAGACGCCGAGGTCGGAGAGGATGTGCAGCCAGCCGTGCGCTTCGGACCACTGGCCGCACTGCCAGCGCGGAGGGAATCCCGAGGTATCGAACAGATGAGAGAGGAAGTCGAGCATGTTGCGTCCCCGCGCGGCTTATCCGTGCCGCCGATTCGATGGCGACGAAGCGAGTTTAGCGGCGGCCCGAGGGCTTCGCCGAGGAGACTCAATTTTAGCGAAAGGAGATGGGTCGATCAGTACGGATATGGGGAACGGAGAACATTTGGCGGCACATGAATGGCAAGCTCGGCCGTGGAATTCGGCGGAAAGCGATGATTTGTTTAGCCACGACCCGATAGGGGAGTGCGAGGAGCAAACTTTCACGCTCTCCTGTCGGGTCGCGGCTAAACGGTGATGTTTTGGTGGCGGATCATCCGCATTGCAGTGCGTGTGTTTGAGTAAGATTCCGAAGCACCGGGATTGTCACTTGGACCATACTTCTCCGTTCGGTGCTGCTCTAGCCAGTGGCTAACCTCCGCGTCCCCAGGCAGCTAACCCGGGGACGCGGTTCCAAAACAAACTCACAGTCTGTCCCAGAAGATGCCGCAGGCTAAAGCCCGCGGCTACCTTTCTGGGGATTTGTGTAGTCGCAAGCTTTAGCCTGCGGCTTATGGGAGAGTCTCTCACCCCGTGAACGCCGCGAAGATATGCGAAAACTCATACGGCGTCTGCACCAGGCTGCTGGACTTCAGATCGACGTAGTTGATCTTCCCCGCCCCGTTCTGCATGTCGCGGTTGAGGTCCCACATGGCGATTTCGCCCAGCCCCTTTTGCTGGGCGAAGGCCAGCAATTGCCGCGCGTCCGCCTGCGTGAAGGTCTCGGTCGTCACGTCGTTGAGGCCGATCATCGGCGTCACGCCCACCATGTTCCACAGCTGCGCGTCGGTCCTGGACGAGCCATAAAGCCCTTGCAGCTGGGTGAAGGTGCTGGTCGCCGCCTGAATGGCGTAGTCGCCCATGTGTCCCATCGGGTTCGGCGCGGCGCTGGCGCCGTAGTCCATGGCCATGACGTTGACGCCGCCGATGACGACGCCGTAGCGCAGCGCCGATTGCAGGACATACATGCCATCGGCGGTTAAACCCGTCGGCAGCACGGGCAGAGTGAACCAGACGGCCAGCGATTTGCCGGCGGCGGCCGCGTCGCGCTGCAAGGCGGCGATGGCTTGCGAACGGCGGTCGATGGAGGCGTGATCCGCGACGGCCGCCCCCTCGATGTCGAAGTCGATGCGCGTCAGGTTGTAGGCGTTGATGACCTTCTGATAGGCGTTCGTCAACGTGCTCACGTTGGTGATGGTCTGCGCCAGTTCCTGCCCCGAGGCGCCGCCGAAGGATACCACCACGTCGCCGCCGAGGGCGCGGACGCCGGCCACTTGCGTGCGTAGGTTGAGGTCGAAAGCGCTGCCGTTGACGGCGTATTCCTGGTAGCCGCCCCAGCTGGGTTGATTGTTCGGGTCGGCCACCACGAAGGCGAGGTTGAAGTATTTCACCCCCTGGTCGCGGGCCGCGCTGACGAGGTCGTAGGTCGGATAGAGGCCCAGGTCCACGAACGGCGCGAAGACGTGCGATGGCCAGGCCGAGGGCGCCGTCGGTTGGCTGACGGTGACGCTGACGCTGCCGGTGGCCGTGCCGCCCTTGCCGTCGCTAACGACATAGGTGAACGAGTCGGTGCCGACGTAGCCGGTCGTGGGCGTATAGCCGATGGTGCCGTTGGCGTTGACGACCACGGCGCCATGCTGTCCCTGCGTCGCGGACGAAACGCTCAGCGTGTTGCCGTCGGCGTCGGTGTCGTTGGCCAGCACGCTGACGCTCACGGGCAAATTCTGCGTGGTAAACGCGGTATCGTTGACGGCCACCGGCGGATGGTTCATCGTGCCGCCACCACCTCCTCCGCCGCCGGTTCCGGGGCTGCCGTTGGCGTGCAGCGACCAGTTGGTAATGACACCGGGACTGGCGACGAAGCCGAACGATGCGCTCGCGACCGGCGCGAGGTCGGCGTTCCAACCGGCGTTCTTGACGACGTAGTGATTGCCGACGTGGCTCTGGATGCCGGCGTTCCAGATTGACGAGATCGTGCCCGAGGTGTCGAACTCGAGTACCCAGTCCTTGATGGCCGTCGTTCCGGTGTTCGTCACCGTCACGTCCGCCTGATAGCCGCTGGTCCAGCTGTTGGTCACGCTGAATTGCACGGAATTGGTAGCGGGCGGCGGGGGCGGCGGCGGCGGCACGTCGTCGTTGACGATCGTGCCCGTGGCCTGCGCTCGCGCCAGGGTGGCGCCCGTCGGCGCGGACAACCCGATCAAGTAAGTCTCATCCGACTCGACCGTCGTGTCGCCATTGATGGCCACCGTGATCGTCTTGCGCGTCTCGCCGGCGGCGAAGGTTACGGTGCCGTTGGCGGCCAGGTAGTCGCTCCCCGCCTTGGCCGTGCCGTCGGCCGTCGCGTACGTGACCGTCACGGGACTGGTCGCGGGCGCCGATAGCGTCACCACGAAGGTGGCCGACGTGGTGCCGCTGTTGCCTTCCTTCGCCGACACATCGGCGATGGACAGCGTCGGCAGCGCCGGCGGGGGCGGCGTGCTGCCGTCGAGGGATATGCCGTTGAGTACGAAATGGGTCGGCGTCGCGGCGCTCGATGGGCCGCTGGCGACGAAGCCGAACGACACATTGCCGCCGGCCGCGATGTCGGCGTTCCAGCCGGCGTTCTTGACGACGTAGTGATTCCCCGTGTGGCTGACGAGGCTGCCGTCCCACGTGGAATTAATGGTGGCGCCCGAGTCGAAGGCCAGCTGCCAATTGACCACGGGCGCGGCGGCGACCGGGTTGCGCACCGTCACCTGACCTTGGAAGCCACTGCCCCAGTCTTGCGTGAGGGCGTATTGGGCGGTCGGCAGCGTACTGGGCACCAAACGATCTTCCAGTTGTTCGACCGTAAGCAGCGTGCGCCGGGGCTTCGCGGTCGAGACGCGGCGCGGGGTAGCGAGTCGTTTCATGTGCGGCCACCTCACCAGATAGGAATCGATCCGTCCCGGCGCCAGCACGAGCCTGAGCCGGGTGGAGTACGACCGGGAAGAGACGGGAAGCCGGCCACGAAAGGTCGAGTCGCGGCGTCCGGGGATGGATGTCGCGCTTCGTGACCAGGCTCAAATTTCTTACGGGATATGACGAGAATAGGTCAACAATGAAATGCGGTCAAGGAAGCGGGGCAAGTCGCGCCTAAACGGCGGGTTGACTGCGCGTAGCGAGCCGATTGGCGTGCGGAGGGGGCTTACGCCCCCTGAGGACACGCTCAGGGGCTGACGCCCTTGAGTGTATTCTCAGGGGGCGTCAGCCCCCCGCTCGCCCACAACCCACGCTTAACCACATCAGGCAGCCGCAAGCTCAACCATGCGCCATCAGCTTCCCAAAGGCCGTGAACCGGGGACCGGCTTCTCTCCAAATGCTTTGGTTTCAAGCATGAATCGCCTCTCT
>JBBSES010000250.1:0-6829 GCA_038239465.1 Gemmatales bacterium | reverse complement strand
TCGGGGCGCTTACGCGACCCCGCTCGCCCAATCACGGCGCCTTCTTCGCCCCCTTGCGATCCAGATGCTTATTCAACTCCTCGGCCGCGATATCCACCTTGGCCCCCTCCTTCGGCACTTCCACTTTCGCCGACCAGAGGATGCCGTTCACCAGATAGCGGCGATACCCTTCCTCGGCCCAACTCTTGTGTAGATGTCCACCCGTGAAGACGAACGCCCGGCCGCCGTCGGGCCGTTCGTAGACCCACGACACGATGGCGTCATCGCCCAGCGGTAGCTTCGTTCCCGGCGGCGCGCTGCGCAGCAACGGCGTCACGCCTTTCATGCCGGACACGAAGCGCGACTTGGTCAGCCAGCCGTCGTCGATCTTAAACGGCTTAACGCCGCGCGCGATTTCGTGGTCGGGAAAGGTCTTGAACTCGTCCACCCAGTGGGCGCGTTTCGAGAACTTCGGTTCGTAGCAGCCGCCCAGCCAGCCCCGGGCGCGTTCGCCGAAATCGGTCGGATAGTCGATGCAGGTATGCAGGTGGACGATACCGACTCCCGCGTCGGCCAGCTTCTGCACTTCCTTGAGCCGGTCGCCCTTGAGGTAGCTCTGCTCGCCGCCGCCGTCCATGAAGAAGACGACGGCCTTGGCCCCCTCGAAGGTCTTCGGATTCTTGGGCCAGCCGTCGCGGACCACGACCGGGAAGACGCCGGAGGTTTGCGGCAGGAGTTTCGATAGCACGACGCAACCGGCGAAGAATTCGTGCTCGCCGGGCTTGTGGCTGGGGGTGCCGGCGACGAGGACGATCTTGGCCAGTTTCGGGTCGGTCGGTTCGACCTCCAGGGGAACGCCGCTCTGATCGAACGGATCGGGTTCGGCCGCCACGGCAAGGGAAGCCAACGACAGGAGCAAGAATGCCACGCGCATGGATCGAGTCTCGCGTTCGAGGGAGGTGGAGTTGCCTTGGAGTGTACCCCGCCGCTTCGGTCTCCGGCAATCGCCCTGGGGAAATATCGTTTGCCGACGGCTGCTCCGTGGGACACGATGGCGCGAGAAAATGCCGTCACCCGACCACCAAGGAGAACTCCGCCATGACCATGCGTAGGCTCGTTTTCGCAACCGCGCTGGCGTTCGCGCCGTTGCTGTACCTCCCCGCGGCGGATGCCGACAAGGTCCCGAAGCCGCAGTTCAATGGCGCGTACTTCGGGAAAATGCCGCGCGCCTGGGTGGAGGTCGTGAAGGCCGATCCCGAACGCAAGATGCTCACGGTTCGCACGAAAAAAGGGGAGGAGCGCGAGGTGCCTATTCGCGGCGATACCGAGATGCGCATCCGCGATTCGTGGGGCAACCTGTCGGACCTCTACCCCGGCCAATCGGTCATGCTGTTCATGTACCACGATGCCGATGGCCAATGGGTCTACCCGCGCGCCGTGCAGGACGAGATTCAAATGATGTCGCTGCATAAATGGTGGTGGACCGTCGATGCCCTCGACGCCAAGGCGGGCACCGTCGAACTGAGCCGCAAGGAAAAAGACAAGACGTTCAAGGAAGCGTTTCGCGTCGGGGCGGCGACGAAGATTTGGAAGGGAGCCAAGCCGGCCGGGCTGGACGCCCTGCAAGGGGGCGACGTGGTGCTGTTCCAGACGCGCTACGACAAGGGGCAAGAACAGCGCTTTGCCCTGGAGTTTTTCGACGCCAAGGGGTTGGAAGCGATCAAGGCCGAGCAGCAGGCGAAGCATCGCTCGCGCCTGGCGACGGAGGGGTTGCCCGCCATCGTCAACGATCTTGACGTGTTGACCGGGGCGGTGACGGTGAGCATCCAGTGGGAGGCGAGCGACGTGGCGCGCGCGGTGAAGCCAGGGGCAAAGGCAGCCGTACATCACCGGATGGGAAAGAAGGATGTGAAGTTCGACGCGCCCGTCTTCGAGAGCCGCGCGGACGGCGTTCGGCACAAGTTAGGGCTGGCCGCCGATCCCGCGGCGATGATCTCGTTGCGCGTCGGCGACGAGGTGCGCGTGTTTCCGTCCGAGAAATAAGGCGAAGTGGTGATCCCGGGGATCGGACAAAGCCGACCCCCGGGACGGGGCGACGCCGGATTTCAGGATGAATCAACGTTCGCTCATCGCCGCCAAGGTGCCGGTGGTGGCGCCGTTGCCGATGAAGAAGTCCTGCCAATCGCCGAACTGATCGGCCGTGTTTTCCAGGTCGAATTCCGCGCCGACCAGGCCGCCGATGTAGGCGTGCATGGTCCGTTGGCCTTCGGGCGTGGCGTGATGCGTGGCCACCTCGCTGGCGAAATTGAGCATGTCGTAGACCTTGCACGCGGCCGGCAGCGTGGCTTGCCTTTTGGCGCTCAGCGCGTCGAAGTTGGCCAGGCCGTAGATATGCGACAGGTCGCCCGTCATCTGATGAAACGAGCGCAGCGTGGTCGAGCGAGGCAGGGCCGCCGCGCCGTCGCCACCCATGACGCGCGGCTTGTCGGCGTGCGAGCCGCCGGCATGGAGCATGCGCGTCAGGCAGCGATAGAGCGTGTTGACCTCGTGGACCGAGGCCCAGCTGCGGGTGGCCGACTCGAAGCGTTGCCGCAGGGCCGCGAAACCTTCCTCGTTGTTGAAGCCGTCGAGGACGCGCGAGACGGCGAACTCAGTTCCGGTGGCGCCGCGGCCGACGTTCAGCTCGCTGCGGAAAGTCGGGCTGTAGCCGACGGCGCCATTGCTGCACAGGAGACGCAAGAGCGACAGGTAAACGGCGGGGCGGCCGAAGCCATCGATGGGCGTGTCGAGGACGAATTTGTTCTGGAACTCGTCGCCGGCGATGGCGAACGTGCTGGCGGCGCGCGGGGCGTGAAGGCTGTGGATCGTGCCGTTGCTGTAGGAAATATCCTCGGCGCCGTAGCGGCAGAGCAGCGCCATCAGGTCGTCGTGCTGGATGATGCCGGTGCTCGGGCCGCTGACGGCCAGCAGGGTGCCGCGGTCCTTCTTGTCGGTGGCGACGCACCAGCGCACTTCGTCGTTGGCGGCCACGGTGCTGATGCGTTCGAACACCTCGGCATGGCTGAAGTAGCGGAAGATGTTTTGCGTGAAGCCGAAACGCAGATGCAGGCTGTTCCAGAAGCGCTTGCTGGCCTTCAGCGGCCGATCGTGCAGCAGCACCTCGTGGACCTTGACCTCGCCGGTCTTGTCCATGCCACTGGCGCGCACCTGGAAATCCTTGATCCGCGACGTGCCGTACTCGAAGCGCTGGGTCATGGGTTTTCCCCTTCTGAGTGGGCGAGAGTCATAAAATTAGGTGATGCCTCGATACGATCGAAAGAACTCGGGGCGTAAGCCCCCCGTGGTTGGCCAAGGGAAATCCACGGGGGGGCTTACGCCCCCCGCTCGCCAACCCGGTTCGCGCAGAGCCGCCGCCCCACGCCGGGCCGTTTGAGCAACCATGCCGGTAGTTGAACTTCGATGTGGGCCAACGCCCGCAACACGCGGTTGGCCACCTGATCGATCTCGGCGCTGGCCTTGAGCGACCGCCATTCGTCGCCGTTCCAGACGTATTCTTGCAAGGCGCTAGCGGTGCGAACGAAGGGCCAGCGCGTCTTCTGGCACTGCACGATTTGCTTGAACGGCAAATCGGCGTGCTTGCGGAAGGCCCGGCCGCACATCTGCACCGTTAGCCCCTTGACCGACGGCCGGCAGAAGACCGTCTTCAACTCCGGGCAGTCGAAACCTTCCGCGAGAACCATGCAGTTAATGAGCAGATCGACCCGGCCAGCGCGGAACGCCTCGATTTGCGTTTCCCGGTCGCTGGACCCGGTGACGACTTCGCAGCGGACCCGGCGCTTGCGGAGCAAAGTGGCGGCCAACGCGCACTGTTCCAATGTGTGGAAATAGAGGATCGACTTGCCCCAGCGCGCCGGCTCGCGCAGGTAGCACTCCACCACCGAGCGCGGCGAGAAGTGCGGGATGGTGTAGTGGTGGTAGGGGCTGAGGTAGCCGTCCTGCATCAGGCGCTGGATACCGGCGTCGCGGATGACGCTGTCGAAACAGAGCTTCACCTTGTCGGCGCGAAAGGGCGTGGCTGATAGGCCGAGGATAAAGCGTGGCCGAATGACGTTGTGCAGATGGGCCATGCTGCTGGCGGCGTCGTGCTGCGCCTCGTCCACGACGAGCAGGTCTAACCCGGTCGGCGGTTCGCGGTCGAACATGGAGAGGAACGTGGCCTCGACGTTAATGCCGCGCGCCCGGTTCTCCGCCGCCGCCTGCGTAAGCAGGTTGCGCCGCATCGCCACCCAGCCCACGCGGACGCCGAGTGCCGCCTGCATCGCCTTGGCGGTCAGCAAGCCCATCACCGTCTTGCCGCTGCCGGTCGGGCTCTCGATGAGGACGGAACGGAGTTGCTTGGCCTGAAAGAATTCCACGGCCTTGGCGACGATGCGCTGCTGGTAAGGCCGTGCCTCGACGTTCGTGCCGTCCATGCGGTTTTCCTCTTGCGAAACCAACCGAGAACACCGGGGAAGTGAGTAGAGGTATAACGATTCCGCCGGGCCATTCGCAATCTTGGTAGCCGTAAAAAAGCGAATGGCGAGGCAGGGAAGCGCAGGCCGCTTTCCCTACCTCGCTATTCGTTCGACGCCGTTCGCTATTCGCTTAGCCCTGCACCCAGGTGAGCGCCTCGGCTTCCTTGCCCTGCTCGAAGTATTCGACCTTGGCGCGTGTGAACGGCTTGCAGAACGTGGCCATGCCCTGCTGCCACTTCGATTCGCCGACGAGCGCCAGGCGTTCGATGTCGCCGAAGTGCTTCACGTCGAACTTCACGTCTTCCCAAAGGGCGCTGAGCGTCCAGCCGTGGAAGTCGTGCATGAGGACGAGCACGCGCAACTTGCCGTGCTGTTTGATCAGGCGGTCCACTTCGCCGCCGAATTTGTGGTAGTCCTCCGCGGTCAGCTTACCGCTGAGCTTGATTTGCAACACCTTGCCGCCGGCCACTTCGCTCAAGTCAACTGGCATGACGCACCTTTCGAGTCGTGGAACGCCTCGGCCATCGCCGCACACCATTGAACCATAATCGCCGCGATGCCATCGGGCAAGGACCGGCATGCGCAGGGCGTTGCCCAACGCCACGCAAAGGCACGCCGGGCGCGAAGACGCTCAGCCGCACGCCCTATTTCTCCATGCTTATTTCGCTATAAATCAGACCTTTTCGACAATCGCCGGCGAAAAATTTCGGATTGGTACGCGCCTTGCAAATGATGAGATTCGACAAGGGGACGAGACAACGAACGACAACCGTTTATGGAGATCATGCCATGGCAGACTTGAAGGACAAGGCGCAGGACGCCATCGACGACGCCAAGTCGGCGACCAAGCGGGCGGCCGATAAGGCCAGCGAGAAGGCCAAGGATGTCGCCGAAAACGTCGCCGACAAGGCGAAGGACGCGGCCCACGCCGTGGGTAGCAAGCTGAAAGAAGCGGGCCAGAAGATCAAAGATCAAGGGGACTGAGTCGGACGATCCACAGGTTTTTTTCCACAACCTCTATCGGAGTATCGACCATGTTACGCTGGGCTGTCATGTTTCTGGTGATCGCACTGATCGCGGCTTTGTTCGGCTTCACGGACGTCGCGGGCACCGCTTACAGCGGCGCCAAGATTCTCTTCGTGGTGTTCCTCATTCTGGCGGTGCTATCCATGGTCTTCGGTATGCGAACGCCACGCGACCTACCTTGACGACCGCAGGAACACCTCAGCCCAAGTCCGCGAGGGCGCTAGGGCGAGGATGCAAATCAAGTTTAAGCCGCGACCCGTTAGGGGTCGCGGCTTAACCGCGCGCCTCGCAAAGTTTCGCGGCAACGCGCACGGCCGAGACCATGCCGCGGGCCTCGGCGATCCCCCTGCCGGCGATGTCGTACGCCGTCCCGTGGGCGACGCTGGTCCGCACGATTGGTAAACCGGCAGTGATGTTAACCGCGTCGGTGCCGCCGAGCAGTTTCAAGGCGATGTGGCCCTGGTCGTGATACATGACCACGAGTCCATCGAATTCCCCCTTTCGCGCACGCACGAACAACGTATCGCTGGGCCACGGCCCCGACACGTCGATACCGGCGGCGCGGGCATCTTCCACGGCCGGTTGAATGATCGTCGCTTCCTCGTCGCCGAACAGACCGCCATCGCTGGCATGGGGGTTCAACGCCGCCACGCCCAGGCGCGGCTTGCGGTCCAACAGACGCGGCAACAAGTCGGCCAGCAGCTGGATTTTCTCGCGCACGCTGGCCGTCGTCAGATGTCGAAAAACGTCGCGCAAGGCCATGTGTAGGGTAACGTGGGCGACCGTGAGGCCGCCGGCCGAAAGCAGCATGGCGAAGCGGTCGGTGCCGGTGCGCTCGGCGAGGATTTCCGTATGCCCCGGATACGCCAATCCCGCGGCCCGTAGCCCCTCCTTATGCAACGGCGCCGTGACGATGCCGTCGGCATGGCCGGCGACCGTCTCGTCGATGGCCCGACAGAGGAAATCGTAGGCCGCCCGCCCCGCCGCCGCCCCTATTTGCCCCGGTACGACCTGGCGCAAATCCTGATCGCTGCCGGAAAGACAGGGCAGCGTGTCGGGCGTGGGTTCCACCTCGTTCACGCGCTCTACGGCCACGACACGGCCCGACGATTGAATCAACTCCAGGGCGCGCCGCAGCCAGTGCGGATCGCCGACGACGACGGGGCGGGACAGCGGCAAGAGGTCGGGCCAGGAGCGCGCGACGATTTCCGGTCCGATGCCGGCTATGTCGCCTAGGGTGATGAGTAAACGAGGACGTATGTTCATATCAAATTTTGAAAAATACTGCTTGGCGAGCGGGGGGGGGGGGG
>JBBSES010000249.1:0-6859 GCA_038239465.1 Gemmatales bacterium | reverse complement strand
GACGAGGGTGCAGGCGATCCAATGGGCGTTGGCGATGAGGAAGAAGAGGACCACGGCCAGGCCGAGGCGCAGGAGGGTGAGTTGGTTGGGGAGGTTGAGCAGCGGCGGGGCCGGGCGCGGGGGGGTCGCCGTGGAAGCCATGAGTCCTCTCCTAAAGTAATCGGGCGAGCGGGGGACGTGAGTCCCCCGTGGATGTCTTCGGGAGAACCACGGGGGGCTAACGCCCCCGCTCGCCAAGCGAATGCTCTTTCGCTTACGATTTCAGCGCGCGGGCGGCGAGATCGTAGCCGTCCGCCGCCGTCACCTTGACGCGGACGATGTCGCCGGAGCGAAGGTTCTTGCCTTTGACGCGCACGAGGCCGTCGATCTCCGGGGCGTCGGCCTCGCTCCGGGCCAGGGCGTGGTTGGGCACTTCGGGGTCGGGGCCGTCGATGATGACGGCCATCTCGCGGCCCACTTGCCGGCGGCCCCAGTCGAAGGCGACCTCTTGCTGGGTGGCCATCAGGCGGTCGCGCCGCTCCTGTTTTACCTCGTCGGGTAGGTGGCCGTCGAGGCGGGTCGCGGGCGTCCCCGGCTCGAACGAATACGGGAAGGCCCCGGCGCGCTCGAAGCGGCTCGCCTGGACGAAGGCCAACAACTCTTCGAACTCGGCGTCGGTCTCGCCGGGGAAGCCGACGATGAACGTCGTCCGCATGGCCAAACCGGGAATCGCCGCGCGGAGACGGCCGAGCAAGGCTTCCGTCTCGGCGCGGTTGACGCGGCGCTGCATGCGCTTCAAGACGCGGTCGTTGATGTGCTGTAACGGCATATCGAGGTAGGGCACGATCTTGCGGGCCGTCGCCAGGGTCTCGATGAGGTCGTCGGTGAAGTGGATGGGATAGGCGTAGAGGATGCGGATCCAGTCCAGCCCCTCGACTTTGTCCAACTCGCGCAACAACTCGGCGAGGCGCACTTTGCCGTAGAGGTCCAGCCCGTAATAGGTCGTATCCTGGGCGACGACGATCAATTCGCGGACGCCGTCGGCGGCCAGTTCGCGGGCCTCGCGCAGCACTTCCTCGATCGGCTTGGTGACGTGCTTGCCGCGCATGCCGGGGATGGCGCAGAAGGTGCAAAGGCGGTCGCAGCCTTCGGAGATTTTCAAATAGGCATAGTGGCGCGGCGTGACGCGCAGCCGGGCGGTATCTTCCAGGGCGCGCACCGGAGCGGGGCGAAACA
Source organism: Gemmatales bacterium (assembly GCA_038239465.1). Taxonomy (GTDB): domain Bacteria; phylum Planctomycetota; class Planctomycetia; order Gemmatales; family Gemmataceae; genus JBBSES01. The sequence goes on along the minus strand of JBBSES010000249.1, from coordinate 5,644 downwards.
GGCTGCGCTGCTCCTGCCGGCCGGCGAGGGCACGGGTGACGACGGTGCCAATTTCCTCGCGGCCAAAGACGCCGACGATGTGATCGACCTCGGGCACTTCGATGAGAAGGTCATCCTTCTTGCGCTCGGCCAAACAGCCGGCGACGACGACCGCGCCGAGGCGCCCCTGTTGCTTGAGGTCGAGCATCTCGCGGATGACGGCGAGCGATTCCTGGCGCGCCGGCTCGATGAAGCCGCAGGTGTTGACGACGACGACGTCGGCGCCGTCGGCATCGGGCACGAGGGCGTAACCGTCTTGCGCCAGTTTGCCGAGCATGCGCTCGGAATCGACGAGGTTCTTGGGGCAGCCGAGACTGACGAAGGCGAAGGTTTTTGGCGTCGCTTGGCTCATGATGCCCCCTGCGGGCGGGCAGCCATATCCAGCGGTTCGACCGATTCGGTCAAGAGCAGGGAAATCTCAACCTGCCGTTCTTTCGTTTCCTCTGGTTGCTCTCCCATGAATGTGAAAATAGTCATGGCGGTCACGCCCACCTGGATCATTTCCGGGTGGCGAATAGCGAAGCTCCGGCCGCTGGTCGTCGTGATCCGAAACGGGCGAAATGGCTCGGCCCTCATATAGCTGGCAAGGCGATCGAAGGAAATCATCGGTGGTTTTCTCGCTGACCCAAGGGTTCTCGGTTATATCCAGTTTATCGGAACGGGCCGCGCGAAGGAAGGCGTGCAGAGGACCGCGGCGAAGCGCCGTTACCGGCTTACCCCGCTCAACCCGGCCAGCAGCTTTTCCAGCGCGGTGGGATCGACCGGCTTGACCATATGAAAGTCGAAGCCCGCCTCGGAGGACTGGCGCTTGTCGTCGTCCTGGCCCCAACCAGTTTGGGCGACCACGATGACGTTTCCGCCCCCCGGCTGTTCGCGGATACGCCGGCACGCTTCGTACCCATTCAGCCGGGGCATGCCGATGTCCATGAGGATCACGTCGGGCCGGAACGCCGCCGCCGCGTCGAGCGCTTCCAGGCCGTCGTGGGCGGTTCGCGTGTCGTTGCCCATGATTTTCAGCATCATGGCCAGGCTGACGGCCGCGTCGTGGTTGTCGTCCACCACGAGGATGCGACGGCGAGGGGCGGCAGCGGCGCCACTCTTTTCCTCGATGACCGGCCCCTCGTTGGAAGCCGCCGATAACGTCGGCAGGCGCACGATGAATTCGCTGCCCTTCCCCGGCCCCTCGCTGCGGGCTTCGACCGAACCGCCGTGCATCTCGACCAGTCCCTTGACCAGCGACAGGCCGATGCCCAGGCCGCTCTTCGCTTGCTCCATCGAGCGGTCCACTTGCGTGAACAAGTCGAAGACGCTTCTCAGTTTATCGGGAGGAATGCCGATGCCCGTGTCCTTGACCGCGATGACCACCTCGCTTCCTCGCGGCTCCACGGTCAATCGAATGCGCGCGCCTCGGTCGCTATATTTCGCCGCGTTGTTCATCAAGTTGGCGAAGATTTGAGCGAGTCGGGTTGGATCGGCGTCGAGTGGGATTGCTTGATCGGGCAGCGCGACCGTCAGTTCGTGCCCCCTTTCGTCGATCAATGGCCGGCTCGCTTCGACCGCGTCGTGAATCGCCGTGGCCAGCTCCATGCGCTCCGTGCGCAGTTCGACCTTGCCGCGCGTGATGCGGCTGACGTCCATGAGGTCATCCACCAGACGCACCATTTGCGTCAGCTGCCGTTCCATCATGGCGCGGGCCTGCTCGACGACGTCGGCCCGGCCGTTGGCTAGCCGTATGAGTTGCAGGCCGTTGCGGATCGGCGCCAGCGGGTTGCGGAGTTCGTGGGCCAGGGTGGCCAGGAATTCGTCTTTGCGCCGGTCGGCCTCGGATAGTTCCGCGGCGAGCCGCCGCAGTTCGTCCGCCATCTGCCGCTGCTGGGTGACGTCGGTGTTCGTGCCGAAAATCCGCACGACCGTCCCGGAATCGTCGCGGATGACCTTGGTGCGCGACAGGAACCAACGGTACTCGCCGTCGTGGCGGCGGAGAGGAAAAGTATCCTCCCATTCCAGGCCTTGCTTGACGTGCTGCTCGAATTTCAGCGCGACGCGCTCGACGTAATCGGGATGGTGGACCGCCTTCCAGCCCGAGCCTTTCATTTCTTCGAGCGTGGTGCCGGTGTATTCGAGCCAACCTTGGTTGAACCAGTTGACCTGCCCGTCGGTATGGACGTCGGCGATCCACGCCAGCTGGGGGATGTTGTCGGCCAACATGCGAAATCGCTCGTCGCTTTCCCGTAGCGCTTCCTCTACCCGCTTGCGTTCCGTCACGTCCATGTTGACGCCCATGATGCGCGTGAGCTTGTCGTTGTCGTCCTTGAAGACATAGGCGCGCGCTTCGAGCCAGTGGATGCTGCCGTCGGGCCAGATGACGCGAAACTCGGTGAAATATTTGCCGGTTTCCAGGGCGCGCTCGAGGGCCGCGGCCGCCTGGGGCAAGTCATCGGGGTGCACCAATCGCGCCCACGCATCGTAGGTACTTCCGAAAGTGCCGGGCGCCAGGCCGTAAAGGGCTTCGATCTCGGGCGACCATTTATTCTCGTCGGTGGCCGAGTTCCATTCCCAATGTCCGATCTGACCAATACCGTGGACGAGCTTGAAGATTTCCTGGACCTTGCGGGCTTCCTCTTCGGCCTGCTTGCGTTCCGTGATGTCGAGCGTCACGCCGACCATGCGAACCGGCTGGCCGCCGTCGGCATAGATGGCTCGCCCGCGCACGCTGATCCAGTGCGTTTCCCCGTTCGGCCAGACGGTTCGGTATTCCGCGTCGTAGTCGGCGCCGGTGTCGATGGCTTGATGGACGCTCGCCCGCACGCGCTCTCGGTCACCCGGGTGGATCAGTTCGAAGAGGCGGTCCTGGGTCAGCGGGTCGTCCGGGGACAGGCCAAAATTATGGCTGCAGCCATCGCTGCGGTCGAGATGCCCGGTGGCGAGGTCGAGGTCCCAGGAGCCGAGTTTTCCCGTATTCAGGGCGATGCGCAATCGCTCTTCACTGGTGCGCACCAGTTCCTCGGCCCGCTTCCGCTCGATGGCGATGCGCGCCAGGTGAACGGCGGCCGTGATAATTCGCGCATCGGACGGGGTAGGATCGCCGGGCTGTTGCCGGTAGACGGCAAAAGTTGCCAGCGTCGTGCCGTCCGGCGCCAGCACGGGCGTGGTGCGGCAAGAGCGCAGGCCGTGACGGGATACCGTTTCCCGCCACGAGGCCGGCCAGCGCGTGTCCGTTGCCGCGTCCTCGACGACTACCGCCTCGCCGGTGTGCAGGGCCATGCCGCAGGGACCGAGGTAAGGCGGTTCGATACGCATACCGTCGAGAAAACGCTGGTAATCGGGAGAAAGGCTCGGCCCCGCCCCGACTTTGATGCGTTTGCGGTCGTCGTCCAGCAAAAGGAGGGAGCAAGACAAGCGGGGATCTTGTTCCTCGATGATCGTACACAGGGCCGCCAACACGTCGGCCAACGGGGTATCGGTGGCTACCTTTTCCAGAACCCGCTTTTGACCGACTAGAAAGGCGTCGGTTTTCTTGCGGTCGGTCACGTCCCGGAAATACAGGGCCAGGCCGCCGTCCGACGCCGGGTAGCCCTTGATGGCGAACCAGCGGTCCCACGGCTCGTAGTGGTTCTCGAACTCGACCGGAACCTGCTCGGCGACGGCGCGGCGATACGCGGCCTCCAGCGTCGTGCCGATCGTGGCGGGCCACAGTTCCCAGAAGGGCTTGCCCAGAGTTTCGGAGCGGGACCGCTGATTGATGCGTTCGGCTTCGGCGTTCACGTACACGACCCGCCAGTCGCGGTCGAGCCGCATGAAACCGTCCGTAATGCTTTCGAGAGTCGCGGCCCGTTGCCGCTGCTCGGTCTCCGAGCGGCGGCGTGCGCTATGCAACGCTTCACAAATCGCGCTCACCATGACGCCAATGACGAGGAACACGCCGAGATCGACGCCATCGCTGACATGAGTGATCCAGAGCGAAAGCGTCGGCGGCACGAACAGGTACACGCTGGCGAATGCGCTGAGGACGGTCGCCAGCAATCCGGGGCGCAAGCCGCCCATCCAGGCAGCCACGACCACCGCGCCGACGAACGGCAGAAACGCCGCCACGTCGCCCAAGATGCCATGCAGGGCGAAGCTGACGAGGGCCACTGCCACCGTGGCGACGACGGCCACGGTGTAGGGCTTGATGTCCCACTCCGAGTTTGCTTGCGGTCGTTTGCCCATCCTTGTCCCGATCTCTCTTCCGGTTTGGCAAGAACGCGCGAAGTTGAGTGATACGTAGTATACCTAGACACGCCTGCCCCACCAGTCACGCATGGCTTGCCGCTTTGCCCTTGCCGTCGCGTTCGGCCTTTCAAAAAAGCGGCACATCGGGCATACCCCGGCGGGGCGGCGTGCGCCCCTGGTCCGCGCTTGTCGCATCGGGTTCCCTTTCGCCAGGTTGCCGCCATGGCCGACGTGCCAGCCAACCGCCATCCCCCCAACTTCGCCGGCCTGCCCGAGGCGCGGTTCGAGACGCGCCACGGCACGGGCCGACCGACGACGCACGAAATTGGCCAGGCCGATTTCCTCATCGGTAGCGTGGCCGGCTGCGATCTGCGCTTGCCGGGCGCCAACCTTCCGCCGGTCCTATGCCTCCTCACGCGCCGGGTCGATGGCGTTGGCCTGCGCAAACTGGCGCCGGCGTTTCCGGTACTCGTCAACGGCCGATCCGTGAGTGCCGCCGACCTCGTCGATGGCGACAAGGTGACGCTCGGCGCGGTCGAACTGTCGTTTCACGTCAAGCAAATCGGCGAAGCGGGCGACGAGATTCTGACGGGCCGCGAAGCTATGCTGGCCAAACAACGCCGGGAGTTCGAGGCGACGCGCCAGGAATTCGCCGCGCTACGCCAGCAGCTGTACGACCGCTACCGCGAGCGCCGCGACCGCCTGGCCGGGGTCGATGAAGCCGTCCGTCGTGCCGCCGGCAAGGTGCAAGAGCAAAAGCGCGAATTGCAGACGCAAGCGTTGAGCGTTGCCGCGCGCGAGGCCGAGTTGAGGGCGCGCGAAGTCGCTCTCGACGCGCCGGCGCGGGACCTGGCGGCCGCCCGCGTCGCGCTGGCCGAAGAACGCCAACGCATGGAAGACATGCGCGCCGCCGAGGAACGGGCCGCGACGACGCGGCGCCTCGAACAGGACGAACGCGACCGGCGCTTCGCCGAGGAGCGGGCCGTCCTCGACAAGGCGCAGGCCCAGCACCAAGCGGATTTATTGCGCTATGACCGACGCGAAGCGACTCTGGAAGAGAAGACCAAGGCGCTGCAAGCGCGTGCCCTGGAGATCGACCGCCGTTTCGAGCAATTGCAGCGCGACAGCCGCGACCTCGAGGAACAGGCTGGCCGCCTGGACGAATCGCATCTGCAACTGGTCGAAGAGGCCAAGAATCTGGCTCAGCGCCAGCAAGAAGCGCAGCCTCGGCAGGCCGAGGTCGAACGCCGCGCCGCCGCCCTGGAAGGCCAGCAAGCGATGCTGGCGACGCTGCACGGCCGGCTCGACCGCATGCGCGAGGAGGTGCGCCGCGAGTCGCGCGCGCTGGCCGAGCAACGGGTGCGACAAGAAGCCGCCGAACAGGAACTCGGCG
>JBBSES010000248.1:0-6862 GCA_038239465.1 Gemmatales bacterium | reverse complement strand
GAGCGCGGCATTCCCGACTTCACGGTCGGCGACGGCTCGATCATCGAACACGCCATCCTCGATAAGGACTGCCGCATCGGCCGCAACGTGCGCATCGTCAACCGACCACGGCCCCAGGAAGCCGACGGCGACTACTACAACGTCCGCGATGGCATCGTGGTGATACCGAATGGGGCCGTGGTGCCGGATGGGACGGTGATTTGAGACGCGACGCGGCGGGAATAAACCCTGCCGCTCGTTCTCAAGTTGGCGGCACCCTTAACGCCGCCGCCAAGGGGGTGTCGCGCACAGGGTATGCCTTTGGCGGACAGGGTATCTTCCTTGCGTCCCGAAAAGAGAACGGCCCATGCCCGACGCATCCTCCATCTTGATGCCCGTCCTCGCCTGGCTTGTCGGCGCCGCTTTCGTCGCCCGGCTCGCGGCGGCGTGGGCACGGCCGCCCGGCAGTTGGTTTCTGTTGGCGCTCGTCACCAGTCCGCCGATCGGGTTGCTGTGGCTGCTGATCGTCGGCGATCCGGGCACGGCCGACACGCTCCAGGAAAAGGAAGCGCGCATTCGCCGCGCGCATCCGGGGCGGAGAGACGCGCGCGAGGCGGCCCTGAACGAGATGGCCTGCCCCCATTGCGAGGCCACGGTCAACCCGGTGACGAGGGAAGGCTTGCATTCCGCCGCGGACGAGCCGTGGCTCCTGATCTGCGATCGGTGCCAGAATGACATCGAGCCGGACGCATGAGAACCCCTCGGCCAAGGCTGTGGCGGCGAGCCACGCAGGCGGTACAATCGATACGGTCTGCATCCGCCCGGAGTCGCGTGAGGAAGACGATCATGATCCGCGCCGTGAAGTGGTCCCTGGTCGCCTGGATGATCTGCGCAACCGCCGGTTGTGGCCGGGCGCCGGTGCCTTGCTCGGAAATCCATTCGACCGAGACGGTGCAAGCCACTCCCCAGAAGATGCAGACCGTCGCCGAGAAAGTACAAATCGCTCCCAAGCCAGTGCAAACCGTCCCCTCCTGGCCGGGCTTCCTCGGGCCCCTCGGCACCAGCGTCTCGGCGGAAAAGGGCATCGTCGCCCCGTGGCCCAAAGAAGGGCTGCCCATCGTCTGGCAACAGGCGATCGGCAACGGCTACGCCTGTCCCTCCGTCAGCGACGGCAAACTCTACCAGTTCGACCGTCACGGCGACCAGGCGCGTCTCTCTTGCCTCGAAAGCCGCACCGGCAAGTTTCTGTGGAAGTTCGAGTATCCTACCCAGTTCGTGGATGGCTACGGCTACGACAACGGCCCGCGCTGCTGCCCCGTCATCGACGGCGACCGGGTGTATACCTTCGGCGCCGAGGGGATGCTGCATTGCGTCAACGCGACGGACGGCAAGCCCCTTTGGCGGGTCGATACCGCCAAGCAATTTAACGTGCGGACCAATTTCTTCGGCGTCGGCAGCACGCCGGTCATCGAGGGCGATCTGCTCATCGCGCAGGTCGGTGGCACCTCCAGCGATGAGGATACGCCGGTCCCCGAATTGAAGGGCAACGGCAGCGGCGTCGTCGCCTTCGACAAGCACACGGGCAAGGTGCGCTGGCAGGCGAGCGACGAACTGGCCAGCTACTCCAGCCCGACGCTGGCGACCGTCGGCGACCGACGCTGGTGCTTCGTGCTGGCGCGCGGCGGCTTGCTCGGCCTCGACCCAGCGACGGGCAAGGTGGACTTCCACTTCCCCTGGCGCGCCAAGATTTTGGAGAGCGTCAACGCCAGCAAACCCGTCGTCGTCGGCGATCGCGTGCTGGTGAGCGAGACGTATGGCCCCGGCAGCGCGCTGGTGGCCGTCAAGCCGGGCGACGCCGAGGCGGTCTGGACCGACGCCAACAAGGGCCGCGACGACAAGGCGCTGCAATGCCACTGGAACACGCCCATTCATCACGAAGGCTACGTCTACGGTTGCAGCAAGCGGCATACGAACGAAGCCGAACTGCGCTGCGTCGAACTGGCGACCGGCAAATTGATGTGGAAGGAAAAGGCACCGGGGCAGTGTTCGCTGCTCATGGTCGATGGCCATTTCGTGTGCCTGTGCGAATATGGCGAATTGCTCCTGCTCAAGGTGAATCCGAAGCACTACGAAGAGGTGTGCCGGCTAGAGTCGGACCCAAAGGATCCCAGGGCGTTGCTCAAGCATCCGTGCTGGGCCGCGCCGGTACTCGCCGATGGCCTGCTCTATCTCAAAGGGAAGGGCCGTCTGGTGTGCCTGGAGTTGATCCCGCGCCAGTGAAGCGGCTCAGGGCGCGCCGGCCCGCGCGTCCGTTAACGGCGCGATACGCTGCCGCGCCAGGTCTGCCAGGAAATGCGTCGGGTGTTGGTCGATGACCACTTGAAATTCCGCCCGCGCCTCGGCGATCTGGCCACGCTGCTGCAAGAAATGTCCCAGGATGAAATGGCCATTGGGCCATGCCGGCTCTCGCGCCACCACGGCGCGGGCGACTTCAAGTGCCTCGTCCGTTCGGTCAAGTCCGTGCAAAGTCGTTGCCAGTGCCGCCGAGGCGCTGAGCCAGGCCATCGGATTGCAGTCCACGTCGCGGCTCGCATGAACGACGCGCAGGTAACGAATGGCGTCACGGGGCCGGTTGTCTTGCAGGGCCATATGCCCCGCCTGGGCGTTGATCGGCGCGTAGTCGGGATACGATTGCAGCCCGCGCGCGATGTGCCAGCGGGCGCGCGGCAAGTCGCCCAAACGCAGCGCCGCAGTAGCGATGTCGCGGTGAAAATACACGTTCTCCGGGTCGAGGGTCAGGGCCGCATTGTACTCGTCAAAAGCTTCGGCCGGGGTCGCCTGTCCCAAGGGAATTAGATCAGCGAGGACGGCCGCGAGATTGGCGTGATGATAGGCGTTGAGCGGCACCAGATCGCGGGCCTGGGTGTAAGCCGCGCGTGCCCGAAGCAGGAAGCCGCGTTCGTAGGCGGGCGTCTTCGCCAATCGGCACAAGAGATCGCCGAGGTACGTCCAGTAAACTTCGCGCTGCGGCGCCTGCTCGACGGCGGCTTCCAGGTAGGTCTGCGCCAGATCGGGATTCGTTTCCTGAAGCGAAAGCCCCTGCCGACAGGCACGATCGGCCCGCAAAGGCTGGACGACAGTTACGAACGCAAGCGCCGCCGCGCCGGCCCAGACCGCCCCCTGCAAACAACGCCCCATCTTGTTTACGTTTCGCGCGCTCCCTCGCTCCTCTTCATCTGCTTCCGCCAACCGCGCCAGCAACGCCGCGACGGTAACGACGAGCGTTCCGCACCCCGCCATCGTGAAGCCGACCATGCTCTGCGCGATGAACCCGACGACTAACGCGCCGAGAGCGATCAACAGGAGTCGGTCGGCGGGCAGGTATCGGCGCCACGCACGGCGCCAGGCCAGCCCCACCCCAATCGCCACCAACGATAGCGCGACAATGCCCAACATCCCCTGGGTCGCCCAGAGGTGGATGATTTCATTGTGCGCCCGCGTCGGCGTGGCGCCCCAATCCTGTTGCCAGTAAGCCGGCGTCCGTTGGCCGGCAAACGCTAGCTGAAACGTATCCAACCCGCTGCCGAAAAGAGGATGCTCGCAGCCGATGCGCCAGCCCGCCGCCCAGATGAACCGTCGGCCACCGACGTCACCGACGCGACCGGCACGCTCGGCCAGGGCGCGGACGGCTTCGCCATCTTTCGCGGCCCACAAGGCAACCGCCGATACGACGACCAGGACGGCGCCGACGATCCCCGCGACTCGGCCGAATCGTCGTAGCGCGCCCGCGCCGACGATCAAAGTGACCACCACGGCGGCGAACGCCAGCCAGGCGCCGCGCGACAAAGCCGCGACAATCCCGCCGACCGCGAGCGCCGCGACAATCGCCAGAACCGCCGCCATGGCCCAGTTCCGCCGACCCAGCGCCATACCGATAAAGAAGACGACGAGGGGGAAGGTCATCACTAGATAGCCGGCGAGTACGTTGGGATGGCCCAGCGTGCTCGCGGGTCGAACGTACGTGCCGACGAGCGATTCGTTGGTCCAGGTAATCGGATCGAGGCCGGCGACCTGAAGCGCCGCGTAGCTGCCGACAATCGCCGTCGCCAGCACGGCGGCGATGAGCAAGCGTCGGGCATCTTGGATCCCGCGGCAAAACGCTTTGGTGGCGAAGAAAAGCACCACGTAGGAAAGCAAGGTGAATAAGCCAAGGTAGCTCGTATGGGCACCGTAGAACGACGTATGCGGACAGACGGAGGCAACGGTCGATACGACTGCGGACAGGGCGAACAGTAGGACGCCGCAACTTAGCAGATCCAAAAAACTCGTTCCCAAGCTCCGGCTTCGGAACGCAAGCCTCGAAGCTCCGGCTTCGAGGCGCGCTCGGAAATACGCGGCCTTGTGGCTAACGCGCGACGAAGCCGGAGCTTCGTCGCCTGCGTTCCCAAGCCGGAGCTTGGGAACGAGATTTAAGAGAATTGGCAACCACCACGAAATCCCCAGCGTCACCACGATCAACGCCGTCAGCGACAACCACGCCACCTTGACCGACTCGAACCCCTCGACGGTCGCGCGCGAACACAGGACGGGCACCAGGGCCAAATGGACGAACAGCACGCCGCGACCGACGAGACCATAGGCCGACGACGACAACCTTTGGGAAGCTTCCATATCGGCCGGGCTATAACGGCGGGTCTGTCGGCCGACAAGGGCAAGGTCGGCTAGCGAATCGACGAATTTCCCGAAATTAGCTCGCACTCCCGGGCCACATGGGCTATCTTTTCCAGTGATAGGCAATCTACCCACCTGACTTGGCCCGCCCTCGCCGCGAATGACCTTCCCTCCTGCCGAGGTCTCCGCACATGCGTCCGGCATCCTTCCTGCCTTGCCTGGCACTGACCGCCCTATGCCTCGCCCACCCTGTCACGGCCGCCGATTTGCCCGCCCCGGCGTCGTTGAGCGTCTCCCCCGTCAGCGTCACACTGCACGGCGCCGACGACGTACAACGCTTGCTCGTCACCGGGCCGGCCAAGGACGCGGCCGAACGGCTGATCGACTACACCCGCAAGGGCGTCTACGAAACGAGCGACGCCAAGGTCGCCACCGTCTCCTCCGAGGGACTCGTCCTGCCGCACGGCAACGGCGACGCCGAGGTGCGCGTCCGCCATACCGGGCAAATGGCCGTCGTCAAAGTCGCCGTCCGCGACTACGAGGTGGAGCCTCCCGTCAGCTTCCGCAACCAGGTGGTGCCGATCTTCACGAAACTCGGCTGCAACGCCGGCGGCTGCCACGGCAAAGCCAGCGGGCAAAACGGCTTCAAGCTCTCGTTGCTCGGCTTCGACGCCGACTACGATTTCACCGCCGTGGTCAAGGAAGCGCGCGGCCGACGCATCTTCGCCGCGGCGCCGACGCATAGCCTGCTTCTGCTCAAAGGCAGCGGCGAGACGGCCCACGGCGGCGGCAAACGCCTGACGCGCGGTTCCGTCGAGTACGACCTGATTCACCGCTGGATTCGCCAGGGAACGCCGCGCGGCTCCGACAAGGATCGCTCGGTCGTGCGCGTCGAATGCACGCCGAAGTCGCGCGTGGTCGGACGGCACGCGGAGCAGCAAATCCTCGTGACCGCGTTCTACTCCGATGGCAGCCAGCGCGACGTGACCCGCGAGGCGCAGTTCAAGAGCAACGAGCCGAACATCGCCACCGTCGATAACGATGGCCTGGTCCATACCGATAAGGCCAGCGGCGAGACCGCCGTCATGGCGCGCTACATGGGCAACGTGGACGTCTGCCACGTCAGCATTCCCATGTCGGAGGTCATCCCCGTCGTCAAGTGGGACGCCTTCCCGCGGCGCAATTACGTCGATGAATTGGTGCAAGCCAAGTGGAAGAAACTCAAGCTGGCGCCGTCGCCCGTCGCCGACGACACGACCTTCCTCCGCCGTGCCTACCTCGACGCCATCGGCACGCTCCCGACGCCGGCGGAAGTGCGCGAGTTCCTCGACGATCAAGATGCGAACAAGCGGGCCAAGTGGGTGGACCGCATCCTGGCGCGGAACGAATACGCCGATTACTGGGCCGTCAAGTGGGGCGACCTGCTCCGCAATCAGCGGCGCGGCAGCAAGGAAAACCAGCGCGGCACCTTCGCCTTCCATGCCTGGATTCGCAACGCCTTCGCCACCAACATGCGCTACGACGAGTTCGTGCGCAACATCGTCGCCGCCCAGGGCACCGTCGATCAGCATCCGCCCGTCATCTGGTATCGCAGCGTCCGCAACTTGACGCACCAGACCAACGACACGGCGCAATTGTTCATGGGCACGCGCATCAATTGCGCCCAGTGCCACCATCATCCCTATGAGAAGTGGGGCCAGGACGATTACTATCAGCTGCAAGCGTTCTTCGCGCGCATGGGCCGCAAGGCCGGCGAGAGCCAGGCGGAGCCGGCCATTTACGTGAAGCCCGACGGCGGCGTCCGCAACCCGGCCAACAACAAGGCCATGCTGCCGCGCGGCCTCGACGGGCCGCTCCTGACCATCAGCGAAGACGAAGATCCTCGGCAAAAACTGGTCGATTGGATGGCGGACCCGAAGAACCCCTTCTTCGCCCGCGCCGTCGCCAATCGCTATTGGGCGCACTTCCTGGGCAGAGGTTTGGTGGAACAGGTGGACGACATGCGCGTCACTAATCCGCCGAGCAATCCCGAACTGCTCGACGCTCTCGCCAAGGACTTGCTCGACCACAAGTTCGACCTGAAGCAGCTGATTCGCTCGATCATGGTTTCGACGACGTATCAACTGAGCGCCGACCCGCTGCCGGAGAACATCCACGACCAGCAGAATTACGCCCGCGCCTATCCGAAGCGGATGCCGGCCGAGGTGATGCT
>JBBSES010000247.1:0-6945 GCA_038239465.1 Gemmatales bacterium | reverse complement strand
TTTGTCTTCCCGCCCCCGTCCCGCCACAAACGGTGGTCATCCTGCCTAAAATTAAAATTCGGACATCGACCGACCTCCCGAGGTTCCGTTGTCATTCGTCTTGCTCTGCTGCTCAGCCCGTTGTGCCTGCTCGCCGTCTGGGGCATCTGGCCATCGCCCGCCGCCGAGGAAGCATTTGCCGATAAGCCCTACGGCATCGACGAGCGGATTCCCTGGACAACGTCGAAAGTCGTCGGCTCGCCCAACCCGCCGTTGCCGTATCGGGTCAAGCGCACGTTCGCCAAGCTGGAGTTTCGCAAGGCCATCGGGGTGACGACCCTGGCCGGGACGCGCGACGTCCTCGTCTTTTCAACCACCGGCGGCCATGAGGGGCCGGCGACCATTCATCGGCTCGCCAACGACCGTGCCACCGAGAAGGCCGAGCCGTTCTTGACGCTGGACCACATCATCTATGGCCTCGCCTTTCATCCCGATTTCGCCAAAAACGGCTATATGTTCCTCGGTTGCAACGGCCCGGACAAGGCGAAAAAGAAGACGCGCGTGCTGCGCTATACCGTCGATCGGCAGGCGGCCTTCCGGTGCGATCCGAAGTCGCAACATCTTGTTATCGATTGGGAATCGGACGGGCATAACGGCGGCGACCTTGGCTTCGGCACCGACGGCTATCTTTACGTCACCTCTGGCGATGGCACCAGCGATTCCGATACCAACCTCCGCGGGCAAGACCTCACGCAACTGACGGCCAAGGTGCTGCGCATCGACGTGGACAAAAGCGACGGCGACAAGCCGTATGCCATCCCCAAGGACAACCCGTTCGTCGGCCGCAAGGACTGCCGGCCCGAAACCTGGGCCTATGGGCTGCGCAATCCCTGGCGCATGACCTACGACAAGAAGACCAATCAGCTATGGGTCGGCAACAATGGCCAGGATTTGTATGAGCAGGCGTATCTCGTCCGCAAGGGGGACAACTTCGGCTGGAGCGTCACCGAGGGCAGCTTTCCCTTTCAGCTGCAACGACAGCGCGGCCCCGATCCCATCGTCAAGCCGACCGTGGAGCATCCGCATTCCGAATCGCGCTCGCTGACGGGCGGCATCGTCTATCATGGCGCCAAACATCCCGATTTGGCCGACGCCTATATCTATGGCGATTACTCGACCGGCAAAATCTGGGCGGTGAAGCACGACGGCACGCGCGTCGTCTGGCACAAGGAGGTAGCCAACTCGCGCTTGCAGATTACCGGCTTCGGCGCCGACCCCGATGGCGAACTGCTCATCGTCGATCATGCCGGCGGCCTTTACGAATTGGAGCCGACGCCAAAGGACGGGCCGCGAGCACCGTTCCCTACGCGCCTCAGCGAGACGGGATTATTCGCGTCGGTCAAGGGGCATCAAGTGGAACCCGCCTTGATCCCTTATTCGGTCAACGCGCCGCTGTGGTCCGACGGCGCCGACAAGGAGCGCTTCATCGCCCTGCCCGGCAATGAGACGGTGCAGTTCACGCCGTCGCGCGGCTGGAATTTTCCCAACGGCGCCGTCATCGTCAAGAGTTTCTCGCTGCCGACCGAAGCGGGGAAGCGGCACATCGAGACGCGGCTGCTCACGCGGCAAGACGGCGAATGGCACGGCTATTCGTACCTGTGGAACGACGAGCAGACCGATGCAACTTTGGTGGACGCCGCCGGGGCCGACCGCGTCTACGAGGTCAAGGAGCCAGCCGGCGTCCGCAAGCAGAAGTGGCATTATCCCAGCCGGACGGAGTGCATGGTCTGCCATAGCCGGGCCGCCAATTGGGTACTCGGCCTCAGCGAGTTGCAAATGAACAAGGTACATCTTTACGGCAAAGTGGCCGACGAACAGCTGCGCACCCTGGCACACATCGGCGTCTTCCGCGTCAACCTGCTCGATCATCTGAGCGAAACGCGCCGCCAGTGGCAGCGCATGGGGCAAGTTATGCCACAGCTGGCGCGCGATTTCACCAATGAATTGCCAGCTCTGCCCGCGAATACGACAAGCGTCCTCGATCACGCTCGCGCCGCCGTGCCGGCCCTGTCGCCGCCGAGTCTGTGGCCCGTGCTGGAAAAGTCGCTGCAAGGCCAACCGCGTTTCACGAACCTGCTGCCGCGCCGGCCGCAAGAATATGCCAAACTGGTCGATCCTTACGACAAACGCGCCGATCTGAACGCGCGAGCGCGATCTTATCTCCACGCCAATTGCGCGCAGTGCCACGTCGAGGCGGGCGGCGGCAACGCCCTCATGGAACTGGAGTTCACGACGCCGCGGGAGAAGATGCGCGTCTTCGACGTGAAGCCGCAGCATCATACCTTCGACATCGAAGGCGCCCGCCTGATAGCGCCGGGCACGCCGGACAAGTCTATGATCTATCAACGGATGGCGCGGCGCGGCGCGGGGCAGATGCCGCCGTTGGCCACGCATGATGTGGACCGCGAGGCGCTGGAGTTGATCCGCGAATGGATCAAGGGAATGAAGTAGGCTGTCGATCTTGCCGTCCGAGGGTTGAAGCCACCCGCCGCACCTGCTAAAAGTAAACTCCCGCAGGGACAAAGAGTTTCGTCGGCTCCCGCCCGCGAAACGCACCGGAACCGAGGCCACGCGACCCGAGGAGGCTTATTGATGGCGAAAGCGCTAACCCACGACTTCATCGACAGCAAGTGGAAGGTCAGCGACGCCCTGGAGACCTACCGCATCCGCCAATGGGGGAAGGGTTATTTCGGCATCAACAAGGCCGGCCACGTCACCGTCCATCCGTCCAAACGCGCCGACGCCAGCATCGACCTGAAGAACCTGATCGACGAGCTGCAAACGCGCGGCATCCAGCTGCCGATCCTGCTGCGCTTCACCGACATCCTGCGCCATCGCGTCGGCGAAATTCATCAGGCGTTCAAGGCCGCCATTCATGAGTACGAATACCAGGGCGGCTACAGCTGCGTTTATCCCATCAAGGTCAATCAGCAGCGCCACGTCGTCGAGGAAATCCTCGATTACGGCAAGCAGTACGGCTTCGGCCTCGAAGCCGGCAGCAAGCCCGAACTCCTCGCCGTCCTCGCACTCACCAATGGCGGCGAGACGCCCATCATCTGCAACGGCTTCAAGGACGACGAGTTCATCAAGATGACCGTCCTCGCCCGCAAGCTGGGCAAGAACGTCATCCCCGTCATCGAGAAGTTCACCGAACTGGAAACGCTGGTCCGCTACGCCGAGGAGGCGAACATCACGCCGGTCTGCGGCGTGCGCGTCAAGCTGGCGGCGCGCGGCGCCGGTCGCTGGAAGTACAGCGCCGGCTTCCGCTCGAAGTTCGGCCTGACCGTGACCGAGGTTTTGGAAGCCCAAGAGTTCTTGAAGCAGCGCGGCATGGCCGACTCGCTGCAGCTGGTCCACTTCCACCTCGGCAGCCAGATTACCAGCATCCGCAGCATCAAGAACGCGCTCACCGAAGCGGCGCGCGTCTACACCGAGTTGGCGAGGATCGGCGCTGGCGTGAAATACCTGGACGTCGGCGGCGGTCTCGGCGTCGATTACGACGGCTCGCAGACCGACTTCGAATCGTCGGTCAACTACACCTTGCAGGAATACGCCAACGACGTGGTCTTCCGCGTCAAGAGCGTCTGCGACGAGGCCGGCGTCGCGCATCCGACGATCATCAGCGAATCGGGCCGCGCCGTCGTGGCCTATCACAGCCTGCTTGTATTCGACGTACTCGGCACGTCCAACTTCGACGGCTATCAGGTGCCGCCCGAAGTCCCCGCCGACGCGCCGCAGCAGATCGCCGACCTCTTGTCCATCTACCGCGACCTCTCGAAAAAGAACGCGGTCGAGAGCTATCACGACGCCGTGCAAATGGTCGATGAAGCGCTCAACATGTTCAACCTCGGCTCGCTCACGCTCGAACTTCGGGCGTTGGGCGAACGCCTGTTCTGGTGCGTGTGCAACAAACTCCTGCGCCTGGTACGCGAGATGGAGTACATCCCCGAGGAACTAGCGGGACTGAAGTCGTTGCTCTCGGATACTTATTTCTGCAACTTCTCGATCTTTCAATCGATGCCCGACGCCTGGGCGATCAAGCAGTTGTTCCCGATCATGCCGATTCATCGGCTCAACGAACGCCCCACGCGCCGCGGCGTCCTCGGCGACATCACCTGTGACTCGGACGGCAAGATCGACCAGTTCATCGACTTGCGCGACGTGCGCAACACGTTGGAACTGCACCCCTACGACGGTCGGCCCTATTACATCGGCGCCTTTCTGCTCGGCGCCTATCAGGAGATCCTCGGCGATCTGCACAATCTCTTCGGCGACACCAACGCCGTCCACGTCAGCATGGACGACGACGGCGAGGCGACCATCGACGAGTTCATCAAGGGCGACACGGTGCGCGAAGTGTTGCATTACGTGCAATACTCCGGCGACGAACTGCTGGCCAAGATGCGCAAGGAAGTGGAGAAGGCGGTGCGTCAGGGGAAGATCGCGCTCAACGAGTCGCGGCAGCTGCTGCGCTTCTACGAGGCGGGGTTGGATGGATATACCTATTTGGAAGAGCCACAGTCTTGATTTTGATTAGCGACGCTTCGGAGATGTGTTCTCCCAACGCTTCTCCGAAGCGTCGCTAACCAATTTCCTTCTCGTTATGGACACATCCACCACCCTTGGCCGTCTGACACTCCACAATCCCATCCTCGTCGCTTCGGGCACCTTTGGCTATGCCCGCGAGATGGCCGGCGCCGTCGATTTCTCCAAGCTCGGCGGCATCGTTCCCAAGACGGTGACGCAAATGCCGCGCGCCGGCAACGCGCCGCCGCGCACGGTGGAAACGTCGTCCGGCATGTTGAACGCCATTGGCCTCGACAACGATGGCATCGATCATTTCATCGCG
Organism: Gemmatales bacterium; assembly: GCA_038239465.1. Taxonomy (GTDB): domain Bacteria; phylum Planctomycetota; class Planctomycetia; order Gemmatales; family Gemmataceae; genus JBBSES01. Next base: position 2,057 of record JBBSES010000247.1, on the reverse strand, counting down.
CATCATCTGCCCTATTTGCGAACGCTGCCGACGGCCGTTATCGCGAATATCGCCGGTAAGAGCGAGGACGAATTCGTCGGTATGGCCGAGCAGATAGGCCGTGAACCGGGAGTGGCCGCGCTGGAGTTGAACCTGTCCTGTCCCAACGTGGCCGGCGGCGTCGATTTCGCTACCAACCCCAACGTCACGCGGCGGGTCGTGCAGCGGGTCCGCGCCGTCTGCTCGCTTCCCCTGCTCGCAAAGTTGACGCCGAACGTGACCAATATCGTCGATATCGCCAAAGCGGCGGCCGACGGCGGCGCCGACGCGGTTTCGCTGGTCAACACCTTCCTCGGCATGGCCATTGACTGGAAGCGACGGCGGCCCATTCTCGGCAACGTCACCGGCGGCCTAAGCGGGCCGGCCATCAAACCGTTGGCCTTGCGCATCGTCTGGCAGGTCGCGCGTCAGGTGTCCATCCCCGTCGTCGGCATCGGCGGCATCGCCACCCTGGACGACGTGATGGAGTTCTTGGTCGCGGGCGCCAGTGCGGTCCAGCTGGGCACCGTCAACTTCTATGACCCCACGGCCGCCGTACGCATCGTCGGCCAACTGCCCGAGGCGTTGGCGATGCTCGGCGCCCAAAGCGTGCGCGAAATCGTCGGCACGCTGGGGTGAACGAACCTTTCTTATGCGATGCGCGTATCAATCATGAAGGATGGGGCCAACCCACTTCGCCTTCCCCCGGCGGAGAAATCCTTCAGCAGACTCCCTCCCTGCTGCCCGGCTCGGACCTCCTCTCGGAGACCGGGTCGGGCTTTTTTCGTGCGTTATTGGACTTAGCCGCTGCCATGCTGCTTGCGTTCGCCGCGCAGCGCGTTCAAGACTTGCGCTAGCCGGGCGCTGACCGACAGCGCCGCGCAAAAGCCCATCATGCCCAGCCCGATCAAAGGCGTCACCAGCCAGCGGAAGGTCTGATACCCCGCGGCTGAGAATTGATCGGGACCGACGGCGACCATCATGGTGGCACCGAGCAGCGGGATCAGCCCCGCCAATAGCTGCAAACCATACAGGCGATTTTCGATGCCGGTCAGTTCGCTCGCCGCCTGGCGTTGGTAGTTCACGCCATCCACCCAGACGCGCAGGTAGAGGACGCGCAGCGTCAGGAATTCGATGCCGTAGACCGAGTAGGTCAGGGCGATCAGGCCAGAGATGGTGAACGATACCATGAAGTGTTCGAATATCGCCGGGCCGACTGGCTGGGCGAGTAGCCCAATGCCCAACGGAAAAACGATGCCGCCCGGCAGCCAACCGAGACAGGAGAGTATGCCCGTCCACAAGGGCAGGCGCAGCATCCGCTGACGCCATGCCTTTACCTGAACGGCATCGGGCAAAGCACCCGTTTCCAGCTGGCGCAAGCCGCGGACGAGGGGCATCACCAGGCGAAAGAACAAAGCCAGGCAAGTGCCGTAAACGAGCAGGTTGTACCCAAGGATCAAGTGCATGAAGGCTTGTTGTTGGGCCGGGTTCAGCCGTTCGACGATGCGGATCGAGTTGTAGGCGATGTTCACCGCGCTGCCGAGCAGGTGCGGCAAAAAGAGCAGCAATCCGCCGACGAGCAAGGGATGGCGCGTGGCGAGGCGCGTGATGGGACGCGGCGGCGGCAAGGCGATTTCGGCGCGGCGGTGTTCGTTGCAGCCGGCCAGGGCGAGGGCCAACTCGCTCCCGGTCTGGTAACGGCCTTCGGGGTTGGGATCGAGGCACCGGCGGATCACGCGATCCACGACTTCCGGCACGTCCTCTGCGATGTGCCGAAGTTGAGGGGCGGGGCATTCGCGCTCGGCGGTCATGGCACGCAGCGATTTGGGGAGCGTAACCCCTGGCGTCGGCCGTTCCGCGAATGGTCGCTGTCCGGCGAGCAATTCGAACAGCACCAAACCCAGGGAATACAGGTCGGAGCGTGCATCGACCGCTTCGGCGGAACCGCCGGCGAAGGCGCGCAGATGTTCCGGGGCCATGTAGACGAGGGTGCCCCCGAAGCCTTCCGCGCAGGGCCGGCCGGCGTCGCTGGAGACGTT
>JBBSES010000246.1:0-6962 GCA_038239465.1 Gemmatales bacterium | reverse complement strand
TCGACACCTGTCTCAAGGAAGGTCCCCAGGTGGTGACCAAGCGCGGAAACGACGCCGCCGTCCTTGTGCCCATGGACGATTGGCGCCGGTTGCAAAGGTCGGCGCGACCGACGCTAAAGGCTCTCCTGTTGGCGCCCGAGCCGCGCGTGGAACTTCAGATTCCTGAGCGTGGCCAATGGCGCCGGCGCGGGGTTGGTGGGCGGAGCGGCGTCGTCCACGGGCGTGGCGGGCGCCGGACCTTTGCCGCAGCCGACGAGGCTTGCGAGGATCAAGGCGAGCGACGAGGCGTGAGCGCCGACGTGGAACGCGCTGCCACGTCGGCGCTCTCCGCCTCGACGCTCGCCGGGATTGCCGAACCGATTCATGGCCATTCTCCTCTCGCCGCGTGGAATGCTATCGTACTTATTATCGCGGCGGCGGCTCACCGCGGCGATTGATTTTCGCGGCCCCCTCCCGAGAGTCGCCCGATTGCCCTTGCCGTCGTGGAGCGCCTTCGCCTATACACCCCGGCCGTGGACCGTTCCGCCCCTCCGCGCGAGGATGCGTCATGCGCTCATTTTTCTGCAACAAGCGGCTCCTGGCTGGTCTGCTCATATGCGCTCTGGTCGGACTCGGACTGCCGGTCTGGCTGGCCGGCACGCCGCTTCGGGCATGGTGGGCCGTTCGCAACCTGGCGATCGCGGACGAGGCGACGCAGGCCGTCTGGGTGGCGCGGACGGTCCAACTGGAGCAAGCGGCTATCCCCGCCTTGCTCAGGTGCCTGGAACGCCAGGAACCCGTTGCCTGCGCCAACGCTCAGGCCGCTCTATCGTGCCTGGCCGACCGCTGGGGCCACGACGATCCGCGCGTTATCGCATTGGAGGAACGTCTATCGGAAGCCTTTCCGCGCTGCAGCATGACCGGCCAGTGTCGTGCCCTCGAATTGATGACGCACTGGCTTCAGCTAGCTCCGAGTACGCCGCTTGCCGACGCGGTATCGCTGATGACCCAAGGCGCGCGCGCCCCGGATAAGGAGGTGCGCCGGCGCGCTCTCGGCGTGGCCGCCGTCCTTCTCGCCCGGCCCGACCGAGCTCCCGCGATTGGCTCATGCCGCGAAATCGTCCGCGTTGGCCTGGGCGACACCGAGGCGGTCAACCGCGCGTTCGCCGTGCGTCTCGCCGTGCATCCCGATATCGATCTGTCGCGCTCGGTGGCGCCGCTGCTCGGCGATGCCGCGCCCGAGGTACGCCAGGCGGCGTTGCTCGCCATCGGCTGCATCGACGAGGCCATCGCCACCGACGATCTGCTGCACGCGCTGCACGACAGCGACGCCGACGTGCGCCGCCTGTGCGAAGCGGCCCTGCGCGGACGGGGATTGCGGCCCAACGATATCGTTCTCGGCCGGCTGATCACCGACGAGCAACCGGCCGTGCGCTTGCGCGTGTTGGAACGTCTAGCGCGGGTGCCGGACCTCGACCCCGGCGTCTGGCTGCGGCGGATGACGCTCGACCCGTCGCCGGCCGTGCGCGCGGCGGCCGTCCGCGCCGCCGGAGAGCAGGAGCAAATCGACTTCACCGATCGCCTGGAGAAAATGGCCCGCACCGATTCCAGCGCCACGGTACGGCAAGTCGCCCAATTCTACCTGGAGCGCCACCGGGCCAGGCAGGTGCCTCTTCTCGATCGTTGACGTGAAGCGGCGCCGCGATCGTCTCTTGACGGCGGTTCCGCTCCTGACTATTGTCCCCGCCTCTTTTGCCTCGTCCGAGACCGAACCGACGGCCAAACCATGAGGGGCCGCTTGCCGACACGCGCGGGCCGAAGCGCGATGCGCCTGCTGACGGCGGCCGCCGTCGGGGGAGCGCTCGCCTTGCCCGGCTGCGCGGCGCCGCCAACGCCGGCTTTCGCCGAGCGGATCCTGCCGCCGCCCAACCTCCTGCCCGTGGTCGAAGTGGGCACGGCCAAGCCGGCCGACGAGTTGCCCATGCCCCGGCCCGTCGAGGGCGAGCCGCCGCCGACCGTTGGCCCATTAACCCTGCAAGACGCCCTGCGCATCGGCGACGAAAACAATCCTCGTTTACGGCAAATGGCGGCGCGCGTGGACATCGCCCGCGCTGGCCGAGTGGTCGCCTTCGCCGAGTTTCTGCCGACCGCCAGCGTCATCGGCCGGCACATCCAGGGCACGCCATCGAGTACCCCCTTCTCGTTGCCGACGCTGCCTACCGTGGTCGGCAACGTCGCTTTCGGCGGCAGTTCCGATAGCTTCACGACGGCCGAGTTGCATGTACAAGCTACCGTGTACGACTTCGGCCGCAGCCCCGCGCGCTATGGCCAGGCCGTCGCCGCCCTGGATATCGCCGCGCTGCAATTTCAGCGGGCGCGGCAAACCGTCGCCTTCGACGTGACGGTCGCTTATTTGACCGTGCGCCGCGACCGTGCCTTGCGCGTCATCGCGGAGGCAGCGGTGCGCCGGGCGGAAGTCGTCTTGCGCGACGCGCGCAATTTTCTCAAGCGCGGCACCGGCCTGCGCAACGACGTATTGCGCACGGAGGTACTGGTCGCGGAAGCGCGCCTGGCCCTTGTCCGCGCACGCACCGCGGAGGAGACGGCAATCGCGGCATTGAATCAGGTGCTGGGGGTGCGCGCCGCTGGGCCGGTGGCTGCCGACAATCTCGTCACCGACGAAGCGACCGACATTTGTCTGGCCGATGCCTTGCGGCTCGCGGTCGCCAATCGCCAGGAGTTCGCCGTCGCGGTTAAGGCCGTCGCCTCGGCGCGCTTGGGCACCGAATTCGCCCGCGCCGATTTCTTGCCCAAGGTGGTGGCCGGCATGGACGGCACGAATCAGGGCGCCCGCGACCGGCCGACGACGAGCTTACTCTCGGGCGGCGTCGGCATCGAAATGGGCCTGTTCGAGGGCGGCCGTCGCTTCGGCCGCTTGCAAGGAGCGCGCGCGGAGGTGGCGTTGGCCATCGCCCAGGGGCAAGAAGTGTGCGACCGGATCGCCTTTGAAGTCGAGGCATCCTGGCTGAGCATCGCCGATGCCCGCGAGCGCGTGCGTCTGGCGCGAACCGATCTGACCGGCGCCACGGAAAATCTGCGCGTGGTCCGCCGGCAATTCGCCACCGGCGAGGCGACGCCGACCGACGTGGTCGATGCCGAACTGGCCCTGGTGCGCGGCCAGGAAAACGAGGCGACCGCGTGGTACGATTATCAAACCGCCGTCGCGCGCCTGGCTTATGCCGTGGGCGTCGAACCGGCGGCCCTGCAACGTGGCTGTCCCGCGCCGACGGAGTGAAGCGATGACTAACCCGCGCCGGCATTACCTCCTGTGGGGCCTGGCCATCGTCGTCTTCGCCGCGGCCGCCTGGTGGGGCGAGGGCTTCATCCGTTATCGCTTCACGCATTCGATCACGCGCGACGCCTTCATCGATTCGCACCTCATCAACGTCGCCCCGCAGGTGGCCGGCGACATGGTCGAGGTCTACGTGCAGGAGCAAGACCTCGTCAAACGCGGCCAACCGCTGGCCTTGATCGATCCGTCCAGCTACCAGCGCGAACGCGAGGTAAGCCAGGGCCGGCGCCTGGTCGCGGAGGCGGCGCTGGCCAAGGCGGAGGCCGACCTCGCCCTGCTCAACGCGGAAGTGCCGCAACGCATCCTCATCGCCCAGCGCCGCCTAAACATCGCCGAGGAAGACAAGAAGAAGGCCGACGATGCCCTCACCTTGACCGATATCGACGTGAAACAGGGGATCACGGGCGCCGAGGCACGCCTCGTCAAAATGCAAGCCGTCCTGACCCTGGCGCAAGAGGATTACCAGCGCTACAAGGACCTCTTCGCCGATGGCTCCACGTCGGAGCGGCGCTACCAGGAAGCGACGCGCGGCCTGGGCACGGCGCGGGCGGAGGTCAACGAGGCGAAGGCGCGGTTGGAACAGGCGAAAGCGGCCAATCAACAGGTGGCCATCGCCCGGAGGCAAGTGGCCTCGGCGGGCCATGCGGTGGCCGAGGCGCGGGCTTCCGCGGAATTGGCGGAACTGGGTCGCCTGCAAATCAAGGCCGCCGAGAAACTGGTCGCCGAGCGCGTCAGCGCCATCGAGGAAGCCAAACGCGCCGTCGCCCTGACCGACACGAAGCTCGGCTACACGCGCGTCCTCGCCCCCAAGGACGGCGTCATCGCCAAGAAATGGCGCCACCGCGGCGACTATGCCCGCGCCGGCGAGCCGGTCGTCAACATGTACAACCCGGAACTGCTGTACGTCACCGCCAACCTCGAAGAAACGCTGCTGCAGGGCGTGGCAGCGGGCAACTATGCCTGGCTGAACGTCGATGCCTACGACCGTCCGTTCCGCGGCCGAGTCATCTGGATCGGTTCCGCCACCGACGCCAAGTTCTCGCTCATCCCGCGCGACGTCTCGGCCGGCGAATTCACCTACGTCGTCCAGCGCGTGCCGGTGCGCCTGGCCTTCGAGCCGGACGAGCGCCGCCCCTTGCTCAAGCCGGGGCTATCGGTCAAGGTCGCCATCGAGCATGGGCCGGGCGACGCCGCCTGGGCGGCGGAGGCGCTCAAGAAGGAAGCCGTCATCGAAGGCATCGGCGAGGGCAAGCCGTGACCACGGGTAGCCGCGTGCTGACCGCCGTGGTGCCGGGCGTGGCGCTGGCGACGCTGTCGGCCTCGATGCTCGACCTGCCGCGCGCCGACGTCATCGACGCCCTGGCCTCCGACCGCTATCGCATTCAGTGGATCATGGGCAGCTTCCTCGTCGGCTCCGCGGCCGGCATGACCTGGACCGGCCTGGCTGCCTCGCTCATGGGACTGCGTCGCGCCTTTTTGACGGGCCTGCTCCTTTTCAGCGTCATGAATGGCCTAAGTGGCAGCGTCTCGGAAGTGATTTGGATGGCGCCCTTCCGTCTCCTCGAAGGCATCGGCAGCGGGCTGGTACTGAGCGTCGGAATGGTGACGGTCTGGCGCGTTTTTCCTACGGGCCGCGACCGGGCGATGGTCGTCTACGGCCTCGGCATCTATCTCGCCTCGCTCGTCGGCCTGGCACTGGGCGGCTTGATCGTCTCCTATCTCTCGTGGCGCTGGATTTTCTGGCTCAAGCTCCCCGCCGGTTTCAGCCTGGCCTGGCTAGCGTGGCGACTGCTGCCCGCCGACGCCCCCTCCAAGGAGCCGATTCGCTTCGACGTGATTGGCTTTAGCGCCTTCATTCTCTGCGTGATCGCCCTGAATGTAACGCTCGACCTGGGCCAGTACTGGGGCTGGCTGACGTCGCCCTATTTCGTGCCGTGGCTAGCGTTGGGGATCGTGGCGTTTATCGTCTTCGTGGCCTGGGGCCTGCTGCATCCGAAGCCGCTCATCAGCTTGCGGCCTTTGCGGCACCGCAATTTCGCGTTGGGGCTATTCATCAAGGCATGTTTAACCATTGATGTGACGGTGTTCATGGGCGTGATGTCCGGCTACATGATTAACTTGCGCGGCTACCAGTGGTGGCAGGGCAGCCTCATTCTACTTCCGGGATTGCTTACGTTCGTCCTGGCGGCATTGGCCACGGTGCCGCACGCACGCCCCGGCAACCGCCGCTTGCGCATCGCCGGGGGTTTGGCGGCGATGGCCCTGGCGACCTGGCAAATGGCTGCCGTTGACCTGTACACCGACAAGCGCTGGCTGGCGGCGCTGTTCGGCCTGTGGGGCGCGGGGTTAGGCCTGGCGGTCGGCCCGCTGGTAGCCGTCATCTTCGATGGCTTGACGGCGGCCGAGACGTTGCAAGGCGCCGGCCTGTTCAACATTGGCCGCGCCTTGCCGTCGTTCGCCGCGGCCGCGTGTTTGGCCACCTTGCTGACACAGCAAACGGACACGCACTTCGACCGCCTGCGCCAGCGCGTCACCTATAATCGGCCAGAATTATCGCGGACGGAAACGCGGGCCGCGACCTACTTCAGCGACAGGGGCAGCGGGGCGCCCACCGATTCGCAACAGGCGCACGTCATGCTGGGCCGCTGGGTCCGCGCCAACGCGACGGCTTACGCCTTTCAGAACGTGCTGCACGTCCTGTCACTCTTGACGGCAACGTCGGTCCTTTTGGTGGCGGGACTGCGGCGAACGAGTTAGCTACGGCCTTGCGAGCGGGGTCGCGTGAGCGCCCCGAGCGCGGAGGACGCGAAACGTAAACGGGATCGCTCACTCCGCTTCAAGCGTCGTCGGCAGTCCCTTCCCGGCGAACTGCTCGACGTACAACTCGGCCCGTTCCTTGTAAGTCACGAGCAAGACCGACCGGCCGCAGTGATACGACTCCCACATCTTGTGAGTCGCCTCGGCGCGGCACAGGCGCGTCAACTCCATGACGGTGCGGACGACGAACATCAACTCCTTGCCGGCGTCGTACAGCAATATCACCCTGTAGCGCGGCAACGCGCGCCGCGCCGGTAATTGCCGGGGCATGTGCAGGCGCTCGGCCGGGGGATTCTCGCGGAAAGAGGGTTGATCCGAAGAGAACTGGCTCATGGTGCCCCTCGCGGTGAAGGGGGTTGGCGGTCGGACCTTCCTGAATGGAAGGCCCGAGAATCAATTTTACCAAACCGAGTTCGCCCGCGCGCCCTGCAATCCGCTGATATTCGTCGACGGACGCGAGGAGGGTACGGTGGTAACGATTGCGCAAGGAAAAAGAGATCGCGGATCGGCCTATAAGCCGGGTTCTGTGCCCGCGCCCGAGAGCGCGGCGACGGTCATTTCTCTAGCCGGCCGGTTGCCCGGTCGGTCGTGCAGCCTACCCGGGAGTCGTAGTGGGCCGGAACCAGCCCTGCTCCCATATTTGGCCTTGCTCCCGGTGGGGTTTGCCGAGCCAGCCTGTCGCCAGGCTGCTGGTGGGCTCTTACCCCGCCTTTTCACCCTTACCGCTAAATGGTGGACGGTGGTCGGTTGACGGTAGAAGGGCAATTGTAAAACTGGCATCCCGCAGTAAACCGAAACCCTCCACCCTCCCCCC
>JBBSES010000245.1:0-6989 GCA_038239465.1 Gemmatales bacterium | reverse complement strand
TTCACGGGGGGTATTTTTTTTTTTTTATTTTCCTTTGCCCTTTTTTTTTGGCCGCCCCATTTTTTCACGGCCCCCCCAAACTGTCCCGGGGGGCGGCCCCCCCCCCCCCGGCGACCCCGGGACCGCAAGGGCATCAACGAACTGCGTAACGACCCCGTCGAAGGCGGTGTACGGGACGCGGGCGTGGTGCGGCCCAGGCGGGTAGCCGGGGAAGTTGCTCCCACGCGAGGGCTGCAATGCCCATAGGACATGCACCGTCCGCTCCGCTTCGACGGCATAGATGATGGACAAGAAGTCGTCGAACACATCCCCCCAAGACCAGCTCAATGTATCCAACAATTCTTGATCCGAAGGCACGTCATTCGGTGTGGCATATAAATGCTTAAGGCGTATCGGATTGCGGTCTCGCATAGCTCGTAAATTCTCAGCCATATAATAGAGGAACATCTCACGTCTAAAGTCTCCAAGCCACTTATTCTCGGCCCAAACGCGGACACGGCCAAATGGAGGCGACGGGCTTTCCAGCCAATACTCTATGGCAAAAACCTGTTGGTCTCCGATTAGGATTGCGTCCACGGTAACCTCTCCTTGCTGTCATGGGCGACTTAACCGGTTGATCTCGCCGCGTGGAATGGGACCAGTCAGGGGTCTCACAGTGCCACTCGCAGTTGCCCCGTCTGTTGAGCCAGTCCAGTGGTAAAACACCCTAGGAGAAAAGGGGGACATCGTAGAATATTAAGTGCGCGTTGTGCCCTTTTCTTCCCCCTTTCCCGGTGCCCGATGGGTACGGGAACGGCACCTACAGTGCCAAGAACGCGGTCGGCGTGATCTTCGGCCTTGGCTTTCAGAACGACCCCTATCGCGGCCGAAAACCGCATTGCCAATCTTTAACTGGATACCCATGCGGAGGATGTTCCCTTGCCCGCAACGGAATGTCCGACAACAATGCATGGGCGAACCCACGCCCTTCAAAGAGGCCATTCCCATGCGCCAAATCGTTGCCTTCGCGTTGCTCATCCCCTTTTTCCCTGGCTTGCGCGCCCACGGCGCCGAGCCAGCGCCGAAGGAGGAATTGGTCGAGCGCGTCGAGAAAGCCATCGAACTGGGCAAGCAATACCTGCGCGGCAAACAGACCAAGGAGGAGGGCCGCGACAAGGGCAGCTGGGAACACGACCTCAAGCAGCGCGGCGGCCGCGGCGGCGCGACCTGCATGGCCGTTCTCGCCCTGCTGACGGCCGGTGAGGATCCCAGGGGAGCGGTCATCCAGGACGGCTTGAAATACCTGCGCGACATGGAAACACCGACCGACACCTACGTCGTCGCCCTGCAAGCGATGGTATTCGCCGAGTACCACGTCCAGACCGGCGAGCGCGGCGACTTGCTGCGCATCGAGAAGAACGTGCAATGGTTGATCGACGCGCGCGTCAAGACGGCCGACGGCAAGCTGCGCGGCTGGGGCTACGGCAAGAACGGCCTGGCCGGCGAGGGCGGCGCCGGCGGCGGCTTGCCCGACAACTCGAACACGCAATACGCCCTGCTCGGCCTGCTCGCCGGCAAGACCGCCGGCGTGAAGATCGACCCGGCCGTCTGGGAGTCGATCCGCGAGTTCTACCTGCGCACGCAAATCACCAAGGGGATATGGGAGGGCGGCTGGGGCTATTCCGGCGGCCACCCCGGGGGCACGCGCACCATGACCGTCGCCGGCCTGTGTGGCTTGCTCATCGCCGGCAGTGAACTGACGCTCGACCAGCAGAAATTGCAGGCCGACGGCACCGCCCTCAATTGCGCCGACTACCCGGAAAACAAGGCCATCGACCTTGCCCTCCTCCGCGTCGGCAAGAGCTTCAACCTTCCCGAAAACGCCGGGGCCGTGTTCTACAACCTCTACGGCGTCGAAAGGGCCGGCCGACTCTCAGGCCAGCGCTTCTTCGACGATCACGACTGGTACCGCGAAGGCTGCGAGTTCCTGACCAATCCGCGCAACAACCTCCGCGGCCGCGAGGGCAACGAAGGCTCCTGGATGATCCGCGGCCAGTCGTTCGACAGCTGGCCGACCATCTCCACCAGCTTCGCGCTGCTCTTCCTCTCCAAGGGACGGACGCCGGTCCTGGTCAGCAAGCTGGTGCATCATCCCGCCGACGCGCCCAACAATGGCTGGAACAACAAGCACCACGACATGCGCAACTTGACCGACTTCGTCAGCAAGGAATTGTTCAAGAAGCGGCCGTTGGCATGGCAGGTGTTCAACGCCCGGCAGACCGGCCGCGGCGCCGACGAACTGACGGCCGAGCTATTGCAATCGCCCGTCGCCTACTTCAACGGCCATCAGTTCAAACCGGAATACTTCACCGGCGCCGAACGCAAGATGCTTAAGCAATACGTGGAACAAGGCGGCTTTCTTCTGGCCGAAGCCTGCTGCGGCCGCGAGGAGTTTGACCGCGGTTTCCGCCAGTTCACGAAGGAAGTCTTCGACGACGACGGCGAACATCCGTTGAAGCTCCTGCCGCCCAATCATCCGATCTACACCGCCTACTACCCGTTGACGTTCCGCAAGGACCGGCCGCTCTACGGCATCGAGTTCGGCTGCAAGACGCTGGTCGTTTACAGTCCCAAACCCCTGGCGGGATGGTGGGAGGCCAACCAGCCCGCCAAGGACGCCGACAGTAAGTACGCCTTCCAGCTGGGGGCCAACGCCATCGCCTACGCCACCGGCATGGAACTGCCCAAGCCTCGCGGCACGCAAGTCGAGGTTTATAACACGCGGCCCGAGTCCGAGCAGAAGCGCGGCTTTCTTAAGGTGGCGCAACTCGAACACCCCGGCGAACGCCATTCCGGCACGGGCGTCACGCGCAATCTCCTGGCCCACCTGCAAAAGAAGATGGGCATCGACGTTTCCCTGCAAACCGAGAAGCTCAAGGTCGGCGACAAGGATTTGCTCAATTACAAATTCGTCTACATGCACGGCAAGGGCGAGTTCGACACCGACGCCAAGGATCTCAAGCTGCTCAAGGCCAACCTCGACGATGGCGGCCTACTGTTCGCCGACGCATGCTGCGGCTCGAAAGCGTTCGATACCAGCTTCCGCAAGATGATCAAGGCACTGTACGGTAAGGATCTGGAAGCGATCCCCGTCAGCGACGACCTGTTCGGCGCGGCGGTCAATGGCACCGAGATCAAGACCGTCAAATGCCGCCGCGAGGGAGGCGACGAGGAGAAGGGTTACAAGAGCGTGGCCCCCCTGCTGGAAGGGATCAAGGTCGGCGACCGTTGGGTCGTGATCTACAGCAAGTACGACATCGGCTGCGCTCTGGAAAAGCACCAATCGACCGATTGCCTCGGGCACGATCACGAGAGCGCGTTGCGATTGGGGAGTGCGGTGATTTTGTATGCCCTGCAGCGCTAACGAACGATAGTCCATGTTGGGAGAAACGCCCCATGACCGTGCCTACCGTCGCCCCCTTGATGACCGCGGAGGAATTCCTCGCGCTGCCCGACGAACCGGGCGTCGAGCGCTGGCTCGACCGCGGCCGTCTGCGCGAGAAGCGGCATGGGACAAGACGATGACCTATCGCAACCGCTGGCATTGCCGGAGTACGGCGAGAATTACCTACCTCCTCGAAACCATCGTCGGCATCGACGTGGTCTGCATCGCCGCGGAATTGGCGGCTCAGAACCCGGCGCACCCGACGGTCATCGAAGGCGTGCCTACCCTGGTCGTCGAAATCCTGTCCCCCTCGGACACGCAGGACGACGTTCACGACAAGCTCGCCAGCTACCGGGCCGCCGGCGTGCCGCTCGTCTGGGTCGTCGATCCGCGCGGGCATACCGTCACGGTGTATCGCCCCGATGCGTTGCCCGTCCTCTTCAACGAAAGCCAGGAGATTTCCGGCGCGCCGCACCTGCCCGGCTTTCAGGCGCTGGTGGCGAAGTTTTTCGGCGTCTGACGGCCGGCTCGTTCCTTTCTTGCCGTCCCTCGTTCATATAACGTCGGCAGCGACCTGCTTCTCCGCGTGACCCGAGAGGACGTATGACTTCCTGGCACCTCGCGTCCGGTTATCGTTACGCCGCCGTCAATTGCGGCATTCGTCCCGACCCCAACCGCCTCGACCTGGCGTTGGTCGTCAGCGATCACCCAGCGTCGGCGGCGGGCGTCTTCACGCAAAACCGCGTGGTGGCCGCCCCGGTGCGCGTCTGCCGCGAGCGCTTGCCGGCCGAGTACGCGCGCGGCTTCGTCGTCTGCTCTGGCAACGCCAACGCCTGCACCGGGCAGCGCGGCCTGGACGACGCCCGACGCATGGCCGAGGTCGCCGCCGAGAGCGTCGATTGCAAGCCGATGCAGATGCTCGTCTGCTCCACCGGCGTCATCGGCCGCCATCTGCCCATGCCCATGGTCGAAGCCGGCATCCGCGCCGCCGCCCTGAAACTCGAACCCGGCGCCGAGGCCCTCGACCGCGCCGCCCAGGCCATCCTGACGACCGACACGCGCATCAAGGTGAGTACGCGAAGCATCGAGTTGACCGGCGGCACGTTCCACGTCACCGGCTTCTGCAAGGGCGCCGCCATGATCGGCCCCAACCTGGCGACCATGCTCGCCTTCGTGCTGAGCGATGCGCCGGTCGCCTCGACCGACCTCGCCGCTCTTGCTCCGATTGCCGCCGATCAGACGTTCAACTGCGTCAGCGTCGAGGGGCACACCAGCACCAACGATACGGTCCTATTCCTCGCCAACGGCATCGGCCCGAGTTTGCGCGGCGACGACCTGACGGCTTTCAACCAGGCCGCCACGGCCGTTTGCGCCGACCTGGCCCGCGCCATCGCCGCCGACGCCGAGGGAGCCGCCCACACGATCCGGATCGAAGTCGAGGGCTTGCGCGACTATACGGAAGCGCGGCGAGTCGCCAAGGCCGTCGCCGACAGCGCCCTGGTCAAGACCGCCGTCTTCGGCGCCGATCCAAACTGGGGCCGCATCGTCTCGGCGGCCGGCTACAGCGGCGTGGCCTTCGAGGAGGAGAACCTTTCTCTGTGGGTCGGCGATACGCTCCTCTACGAGAACGGCACGCCATTGCCGTTCGACGCCGCGGCGGCGTCGGCCTATCTCAAAAAGAATCGAGATATCGTAATGCGTTTGCGCTTCACGCTCGGCCGCGGCGCCTGCACTTTCTGGACCTGCGACCTGACCCACGATTACGTGACCCTCAACGCCGACTACACGACATGAGCGGCTGTTCTCTTCTCTCGACCGCGGCGATTCTCGTTGCAACGGGATTCGCCTTGCGGTTACACTTACCCATTGAATTTTACGCCACGAATACCGTCTGCAGTCTCGGCGGTCGGGTCGCACGGGAATATCCGCGCGACTTCCGCGCGCGAGCGCATCACGCGGCGATTTTGTGGACTAAGTTTGACTTGTGGCAACTCAGCAGGACGCGCCGCCGCCGTCCTTGGAAGCTGCCGCTTCGATCGGGGCCGCGCCTCGCGCGGGTCCGCCAATGGACGACGAAACCAGAATCCTCGTTGCGACCCCCAAGCCGCCGACGGCCGGGTCGGCCCGCAATGCCTGCCTCGTGCATATTTACCCCAGCGGCCCCAATCTGGGCCAACGCTATACGCTGAGCGATCATCCCCTCGTTCTCGGCCGCGACGACAATTGCGACATTTGCATGAACGACGATTCCGTGTCGCGCCGCCATGCCTGCATCCAGCCGATGCCCAACGCCTACAGCGTCCTCGATTTGCAGAGCACCAACGGCACCTTCGTCAACGACACGCGCGTTTCGCTGCAGCAGCTGAAGGACGGCGACTACCTGCGCATCGGCACCGGCATCTATCGCTTTCTGACCGGCGGCAACATCGAGGCCGAGTACCACGAGGAAATTTACCGCCTCACCATCGTGGACGGCCTGACCGAGGTTCACAACAAGCGCTACTTCCTCGAAAACCTCGGCCGGCAGCTGTCGCTGTCCACGCGCTACCGCCGGCCCATGGCCCTCGCCATGATGGACATCGACCACTTCAAGGCCATCAACGACCGCATGGGCCACCTTGCCGGCGACCACACCCTCCGCGAGTTGGCGGGACGCATCAAGAAAGTCGTTCGCAAGGAAGACCTGCTGGCCCGCTATGGCGGCGAGGAGTTCGCCCTCGTCATGCCCGAAACCGTTACGAATGACGCCTTGCACATCGCCGAACAGCTGCGGCGCCTCGTCGAGAAGCATCCGTTCCAATTCGCCGGCGTGGCCTTCAATGTGACCATCAGCCTCGGCGTCACGGCCATTACTGGCGAGGACTGGATCGCGCCGAGCGAAATGATCCGCCAAGCCGACGACAACCTCTATCAGGCCAAGCGCCAGGGCCGCAACCGCGTCATCGGTTAACACACGAAAAAACGCTCGCGAAAACACGAAAACACGAGAAAGGCGGATGCGTGTCGGTACGCGGCGTAACCGGCCGGCTTGCCTTCTCATTTGTCTTCGTTTCGTGTTTTCGTGCTTTCGTGATCTCATCTGAAGCGGAGGCCACCGAACCGCGTGTCGAAGCCACCCATCGCCGTTCCACGCCGCGCGCCATAAAACCACGATTAACGAGTAATGGCCCCCCCCGAGGAACTGCAGTGACCATGCGGCACGTCTTGTCGGCGCTGGTGCAAAACCAGCCCGGCGTCCTGGCACACATCTCCGGCATGTTGGCGTCGCGCGGCTTCAACATCGATAGCCTCGCCGTCGGCGAGACCGAGACGCCGAACCTGTCGCGCATCACCTTCGTCGTCAACGGCGACGACGCCGAGCTGGAGCAAGTCCGCAAGCAGCTCGACAAGGTCGTCACCGTCGTGCAAGTCCTCGACATCAGCAGCGAGGACTTCGTCGAGCGCGACCTGATGCTCTTGAAAGTGAAGGCCGCGTCGCAGCAGCGCATGGAGATCGTGCTGCTCGTGGAAATGTTCCGCGGCAAAGTCGTCGATATCAGCACGGACAATCTGATGGTCGAGATTT
>JBBSES010000244.1:0-7033 GCA_038239465.1 Gemmatales bacterium | reverse complement strand
GAAGTCGCGTACGTCGTCCTTGATCGCCTCGTACTTCGAGTCCTGGCCCGGCTTGCGATCCGTTACCTTGATGATGTGCAGGCCCGCGTCAGTCTGCACCACGTTGCTGATTTCGCCCGGCTTCATGGCGAACGCGGTCTTGGCGAAGTTCTCCTCGACCATCATCTTGCGCGGGAAGAAGCCGACGTCGCCGCCGTTGGTGGCGCTGGGGCATTGCGAACACGTCTTGGCCGCGGCGGCGAAATCGACCTTGCCCGCGACGATGTCGGCACGCAGCACGGTCAACTTCTGCACGGCCGCCTGCCGTTCGCTCTCGGAAGCCGTCGGCGACACGCGGATGAGGATGTGGCTGGCGCGGACGGCGACCTGGTCGAAGAAGTCCTTGTTTTCCGTGTAGTATTTCTGCACGTCGGCCTCGGTGAGGTGGGCCTTGACGTATTCGCCCCAGCGCAGCATGTTGGTGATGCTGACGCGGACTTGCGCCTCGCTCTGGCCGGTTTCCTTGGTGAAATCCTCCATGGTGCGCGGCGGCTTGCTGGCGGCCAGGCTGGCCTTGAGTTCGCCCATTTGCTTCTCGACCTCGGCCGGCACGACCTGCACGCCGGTGCGTACCAGGAACTGGCGCAGCAGCACGTCGTCGGTGAGCATGTTGACGATCTCGGCCACCACTTCCTTCTTTTGCGCGTCGCTGGGCGCCTGCGTGCGGAAGCGCTGCTTGAGCACGAGTTCAACGACGGCGGCGACTTCCTGCTGACCGACCGGCTCGCCGTTGACCATGGCCGCCGGCTTGGCGGCCGCGGGAGCGGCGGGGGGGGGCGCCTGGCCGTGGCCCATGCCGACGCCCACGATCATCAAGGCCGCGCTCGCCAAGCCAACGAGCGTCTGGGTCTGTATCTTCATCCTCCGCTCCTTCTTTCCCGTTTGGTACGGACCTCCACCCCCATTTCCGCGCCGGGGCTTATAGCGAACCCCGGTTTCGAGCGCAAGGCCAGTTTGGCGAATCCCTAAACTACCCGCATGAACACGAACGGCCTCCTTCATCCCGACATGCCGCTGCCGCCCGGCCCCTTCGCCGGCACGCTGCACATTCACGTCGCCTTCGACTGGGGCGACGAGATTGACCTGGACCATGCCCGCAAGGCACGCGGCACCTCGGGACGGCCTCTGCCCCGGCGCCGGCGCACGCCGACCTCGATCGAATACCGCCCGCCGCCGGTGCGCTTCGATCTGGAGCCGGTGTCGTTGGAATTGCCGGAAATCGGCACCTTAACCGTCCCGGCCGAGGTGGCCCTGTTCGATTTCGCCGGGGTCAGCCTGCATCTGCGCGTGCCCTTTTACCTCGATGCTGCCGCCCTCGCCGCCCTCGCCGGCTACCTGGCCGACCCGGATAACGTCGTCCGCGCCGCCCGCGCGGCGCTGGAACCGCTGCATCAGGATGTATTGCCCGGCATACGCGATCCGCACTGGAGTCGGCTCAGCGAGGAGTATTTCGTCTTCGCCTTGCCGCCCGGCCCGCCGTTATCGCCCGCCGATTTGCTGGGCACCTATAACTCCTGGCTGGCCGGCCTGGTCCGCCTGGAAACCGGCCCCTTGAGCGAGGAGGAAATCGGCGAGGCGTTGCGCCGGCACTTGAGCTACAGCCCCGAGGACCTGTTCGTCGCCGACTGGCCGGCCGCGTTTCTCATGGACCGCGATTGCGAAGAGACGCTGCTCGCCATCGAATTCGCCAACCTGCAACTGCTGGAATACCGGCAGATCGACGACCGCCTCGACGACAGCCTGACGACCGCTTATGGATTGGTACGGCTCGGGCCGCGCAAGTGGACTTCCATAGGCCGCACCCACGCGGGACCGCTGCGCCTGCTGGGCGAACTCAAGGTCGAGGCCAACGACTTGTTCGAGCGCACCGGCAACGTTTTGAAACTGGTCGGCGATCAGTACCTGGCGCGGCTGTACCGCCAGCTGGCCGGCCGCTTTCACTTGCAGCAATGGGAACACAGCATTCAGCGCAAGCTCGAAACTCTGGAAGGGATTTACACCATCCTCGCCGACCAGGCGCACGCCTTCCGCGCCGAGGTGCTGGAATTGACGGTGATCTTGTTGATTCTCGTCGAAATCGTGCTGGCCATCTGGCGGCATTGAGACGAGCGCGAATCCATCTTGCCCCAATCGCGGAAAACTGCCATACCAGCGTCTGGTCTATTGGAAAGGAAGCCAATGCCAGCCACCGAAGTGACGCTGTTCGTCGCCTGCTACAACGAAGCGCCGAACATCGTGGCCACCCTCGATACCGTCGCCGCCGCCCTGCGTTCCCTCGACATCTCCTACGATGTGGTGGTCATCGACGACGCCTCGACCGACGGTTCCGCCGACCTCGTCGCCGCCTATGCCCGCGCTCATCCCGAGGTGCCTATCGACCTGCGGCGCAACCGGCGCAATCGCGGGTTGGCGCGCAACTTCGCGGCGGCGGCGTTTATCGGCCGAGGCCGCTATTTCAAGCTGGTGTGCGGCGATAACGTCGAGAGCGAAGAGGTGTTGCGCTCGATCCTGGAGCAACGCGGCACGGCCGACGTCATCGTGCCGTATCACGATATATGCGCCGGCCGCACCCCGGAGCGTGCCCTGTTGTCGCGGGTGTTTACCAGCTTAGTCAACGCGCTGAGCGGCTATTCGCTGCGCTATTACAATGGCCTGCAGCTGCTGCGCCGCGCCGACGTGATGGCCTATCACTCACGGTCGCGGGGCTTCGGCTTCCAGGCCGACCTGATCACCCGCTTACTCGACCGCGGCGCCTCCTACCGCGAGGTCCGCGTCGAGGCCCGCGACCGCACGCATGGAGCGTCGAAGGCCCTCACGTTGCTGAATTTCCTGGCGGTAAGCGAGACATTGCTGCGCATCGGCGGCCGTCGTTTGGCGCGGATGGGTCGGCTGACGCGATCCGAGACACCCGCTCCCCAGGGCGGTCAGTGCTAGGCCGGCGGCGTAAAACCACACCGCCGACCGGCTAGCCACGAAGGGGACGAATGCCAACTCCACGCTTGAGGTTCCCGCCGGCACCACCAGGCCGCGCATGAAGACGTTGGTGGGGTAAATCGCCGTCGGTTGGCCGTCCACCGTCGCCCGCCAACTCGGATGGTACAACTCGTTCAGCACCAGGAAGCGCGGCCGATGCGCCGGCGTTACGCGAATGTGGATCGCGTCGCCGCGGAAATCGGCGTCGATGGCTCCCTCGCGTTCAAATGTTTCCACGTGTTCCATCCCTTCGACGAAACTGTGTTCGATTACATCGACGGTGAGCCGATCGGGCCAGCAACGGCCGGCGGCCAACTCGCGGCGCGAAATCTCCGCGCGCTTCGCCTCCGGGATGTGCTGGAACAAGCCCGGCTTGGCCGGGATGATCCCCTCGCCGAACAGGGCTACCACTCCCGCGCTCACGTCATCCACGGGCGAGCAGGCGGCGGTGAAGAAGGCACGCGGCACGACAGGATGCGGGTTTTCGAGGATCGTAACGTCGTCCGGCGTCGCCTCGCGCCGCTCGCCGTTGGGCATGGTCACGCGGTTGCGGTACATGCCGGCGTTCACTTGCACGGCATACTTGACGTTCAACAAGGAGAGCATCCGCCAATTCACCTCGTCGAGCGTGTTGTAGCTCAGACGCTGAACTTCGATGGTGGAGGCCGGGAACGGCAGCGCGTACAGGCGCGTCGGCACCGAGGTGCCGTACCCCTCGAAGAGACGTAAATTCCAGAACAGCGACAGGTGCGGCGGCACCGTGCAGGTATAGCAGATAGGTGCCCCGGCCAGGACCGTGCGAAAGCGGTCGGTCTCCAGACGGTCGCGGAAGGCGGCGCGCGCGGCGGGCGACGGCGGCCGAAATTCGTCCAGCCGCGCGACCTGCACGTCGCTGTTGTTGCTTATCGTGCTTTGGGGAGGCCGGTCGTAATTGGCGTTGACGCGATAGTTGGCCGACAGGAAGGTTTGCCCGACCATGAGCAACCCGAGCGTCGTGACGAGCCAACGCCGGCGCTCGCCCGGCCTAAGAGATAGTGAACAGGTCCCAGTGCCTACCACGATGGCCGACCAAAAGATTTGTCGCAGCGCCGCCGAACACAAATAGACGCCGCTAAAGCAGGCGTGCCACGCCTCAACCGGCGATGCAGCGAGCGCGTTGTGCGGCTCCAGGAACCAAAAGACTCGCCAGCACGAGCGCGTTAACCGCAAGGCGGGCTGATCGAGGCGCACGACCGTATCCTTTTCCATTGTTCCCGCGAGCGATTGTAAGAGCGCGATCAAGACCACCGCGGCCAGCGCCGCCCCCCCCGCGACGGCGCGACCGCCATCCCGTCGTCTGTCGCCCGCCCAATCGCGGAGAACGACGGCGATCAACGCACACGTGGGCAAAAGGGCGACGAAGATCAATCGGCCGTGGTGGAGTTGCGCCCGGCCAAACGCCAGGTACACCCCATAGGCCAGCGGCTTGACGAAGATCAGCGCGAAGCAACCGAGCAATGCCCAGAGGAAGAAAGCCGCGTCACCTTCGCTCGGCCGAAACAGCCGCAGCCAACCGCCCCGATAGCGCGCCATGCCCATTAAAAGCAGAAACGGCGCGAACGACGACACGTACAACAAGATCCCCTCACTGTTGTTCAGCACGTTGCCCAGTCGAAAAATGTGTTCCTGATCCCGCCCATAGGCCCCTTCATGAAAGAAACGAAGTATTTCGAACGGGCGAATATAGCTCCCACCGTCCAGTTCCGCTTGGATGCGGCTGCGCATTGACTCCGCCAGATCAGTGCGAATCGTCGCCAAACGCGGATACGACAGCACGCCCGCGCACAGCAGCGCCGCCGCGAATACATACAGGGGTGCCCACGAATTCGCCTGCCAGGCCCGATGCGCGGCATAGGCCCCGAAGAGCATCAAGGCATAGACAACGGGTTGAAGGAACGTGAAGAACAACAAGAGGAAAAGGAAAAACGTCAACGCTAGAAAGGGGCCACGCCTAACGGTCGGAGCGACGCGGCGCAAAGCCAACAGCGCCAGCGGCATGATCGGGAACACGAGAAACGTGAGGTCGTTCTGACAGAGCGTAAACACGGCCAAAAACGACATCTCGTACAACGCGGCGCCGACGAACGCGAACAACGGATCGCGGCATACATCTTTAATAAACGCATAAGCGGCAACGCCCGCGATCCATAGCAGGGCAAAAGAGAGAAGATTGGCGACATAGAGAAACGAGTTCTCGTCCGCCAAGCTGGCGATCAGGGTAAGCGGCGACGGGAACGTATAGATGATCCCGAACGTATCCATGCCGGCGAAGGTGTACTCGTTCCACGTGCTAAAGGTGCCGTCGCGCAGGCCCTCGGCGTGAAATTTCAAGACGTTGAGGCACGTATTCAGCCGGTCACTATTGCCGATCAATGCCGCCTCGCCAAAGACGGTATGGCGAAAAAGCAGCAAAACGAGGACCGCCAGGCAGACGAGGGAGAGGGCATCGGCGCCGAAGCGGCGCGGTGGAAGAAATGGCGTCATGGTTTCTCGGCAGGCGACGGGTTAGCGCGGCGCCATGACGTGAAGGAGCGCCGCGAGCGCGAAAGTATACCCGTCGATCCGCGAGCAAAAAAGCCGATTGTTTAGCCGCGCCCCGTTTACGTTTCGTGTACCCCGCGATCCCCATCGGGTCGCGGCTAAACAAATTTACGAGATTTTCACGCTTGCAGCACGTATTCCGTCGGCGCCACGCGCAGGAAATCACAATACTCGCGGCCCCATTGCACCATTTCCTCGACGCCGTCTTCCAGGCTGATTTCGGGTCGCCAGCCCAGGTCGCGCTGAATAGCGCCGCTATCGATCAGGTACTGCGCGTCCTCGCCGAGGCGTTCGTCGCTGAGGGCGCACAGGTCCTCGAAGCCGAGCTCCAAGCTCTGGGCGACCAGGGCCACCAGATCGCGGATGGCTACCGAGTGCTTCGGGCCGACATTGTATACCGCACCCAACGGCGCCTTGGTGGCGGTCAGGTAGACGGCGCGGGCCAGGTCGCGGGCGTGGATGTACGACTTCCGCGCGCGGCCGCCGCCATGCAAAGGCAGACGCCGACCGCTGAGGCCGCTGACCACGGCGCGCGGCACAACGCGATGCAGCTGCTGCCCCGGTCCATAAGCATTGGATGGCCGCAGGATGTTCATCGGGAACTTCAGCACGTTGGCCAGCGAGAGCAGGTGCATATCGCCCGTCGCCTTCGACACGGCATACGGACTGCTCGGCAGCAGCGGCGCGTCTTCCGTCACTGGCGATTGGGCCGAGCCGTACACTTCCGAACTGCCGATCTGCACCCAGCGGCGCAGGTAGTCGCGGGCGAGCAGTTGATCGGTCATCTTGGCCAGCGTCGTGACGTTCGTTTCGTAAAATCGCCACGAATTCTTGAACGAGGCCGCGTGCGCCAGGGCCGCGTAGTTGACGATGACTTCCGGCCGTTCTGCGTCGAGCAGCGCGAACAGGCGGTCCTGCTCGAAGACCATGTGAATCTGATGGTAGGCGTAGCGCGAGTCGTTTTTGCCGACACCGAGCGAAAAGGCGGGCGCCTTCTCGGGGTTGCGGCCGACGCAGACGACGCGGCGCGTCTCGGGCTGTTCGAGCAAGTAGAGGGCCGTGTGAACGCCGAAAGGGCCATTGCCGCCGAGGATGACGTAGCTCTTCATGCCGCTTCCTCCATGAAGGGAAATATGACTCGGCAAAATCCGTTCGCCCCGGGGTGCGTGGCAAGATGGTGTGGGGAGGAATATTAGTGCAAATGGCGGCGCCGTGTCAAGCGCTGGGTGAGCGCGTTGGATTGTGAACGATCGCTTTTGTTATGATGTCGCCAGTGCCCTTCGCATCCTTTCCGAGGGAAACCGACTCATGCCACATCCGCTCGCTTGCCGTCGCCTCCTCGCCCTGGTCTTTTGCCTGGCCCTCGCCGTTTCCGCCGTTCGCGCCGACGACTGGCCGCAGTGGCTCGGCCCCCAGCGCGACGGCGTTTGGCGCGAGGCAG
>JBBSES010000243.1:0-7036 GCA_038239465.1 Gemmatales bacterium | reverse complement strand
GTGTGGGGGGGCCAATACTTGGTGGTGGGGCGCTGGGTTGGTTTACATAGGCTTGTATCGCGATTATCGGTGTTGGGGGGGGGGGGGGGCTGCCCCCGCTTCTTCTGTTTTGAGTGGGGGGGGCCCCCCCCCCGCTCGCCACCAAAGTGGTTTACCCCTTCGACTTCGCCGCCCGTTCCGGCCGTAGCGAACGCACCACGTTGCCCGCTTCCCACATCTCGCTATCGGCGATCGCCTTCAACTCTTTTTCGAGATGCGCGCGATAGTCCTTACGGCTATTCGATTCCAGGGTGCGCCGCGTCTCCTCGCCGCTGGCCACGCTTTGATACAGTTCCTCGAACACCGGCTTGGAGGCGTCGCGGAAGCGCGTGAACCAGTCGAGCGCGCCGCGCTGCGCCGTCGTCGAGCAGTTGGCGTACATCCAGTCCATGCCGTTCTCGGCGATCAGCGGATACAGGCTCTGCGTGGCTTCCTCGACGGTTTCGTTGAACGCTTCCGAGGGGGAATGGCCATTGGCGCGCAGCACTTCGTATTGCGCCAGCCAGAGACCGTAGATGGCCCCCATGAGGACGCCGCGTTCGCCGGTCAGGTCGCTGAAGACTTCCTTCTGGAAGGTCGTCTCGAAGAGGTAGCCGGAGCCGATAGCGATGCCGAGGGCGAGGCATCGGTCAACGGCGCGGCCGGTGGCGTCCTGGTGAATGGCGTAGCTGGCGTTGATCCCCTTGCCTTCGAGGAAAAGCCGGCGCACCGTCGTGCCCGAGCCTTTCGGCGCGACGAGAATCACGTCGATGCCCGGCGGCGGTATCACGCCGGTTTGATCCTTGTAGACGATGCTGAAGCCGTGCGAGAAGTACAACGCCTTGCCGGGCGTGAGCAACGGCTTGAGCTTGGGCCAGTAGTCTTTCTGCCCGGCGTCGCTGAGCAGGTATTGAATGACGGTGCCGCGCTGGGCCGCTTCTTCGAGGGAAAAGAGCGTTTGGCCGGGCACCCAGCCGTCTTGCTTGGCGAGATCCCAGCCCTTGCCCTGGTCGCGCAGGCCGATGATGACCTTGACGCCGTTGTCCTTCATGTTGAGCGACTGGCCCCGGCCCTGCACGCCGTAGCCCAGGACGGCCACGGTCTCGTTGCCGAGGATGCTTTGCAAGCGTTCCGGCGGATAGTCGGCCCGCTCGACCACGGTTTCGCTGCTCGATCCGATCTGAATTTGGCGCATGGTGCGTTGGCTATTCCAAGGGGGAATGAGAGAGAGTCCGATAGCCTCTTAGTGTAGGGCGCCGCGCGGCACATGGCAGGGGTTCTCTTCGTTCGCTTGCGGGTGAGGCGTCGGCAGGCTAATTTTGAAGACGCTTCGCGGTCGTCGCTTTTCCTGGACGAAGCCATGCCCCTCGTCGATATCCACGTGCCCCGGCCGACAGCACCGTTGCCGCGCCAGGTGCAAGCGTTCTTGCAGGAGGCCGACCGCCGCATCGAGCGCTTTTTGAACGAGGGGCGCATTCCAGGGTTCGTGCCTAGCGACTATCCGCGCGCCTATGGCGTATTGCAGGCGCTGGCCGAAGCCGACGTGACGCCGGGCAATCTCTTCTGCGAATGGGGCAGCGGTTTCGGCGTCGTCGCCTGCCTGGCGTCCATGCTCGACTTCGACGCGCACGGCATCGAGTACGAGCAAGAATTGGTCGATAACGCCGAGCGGCTGGCGGCCGACTTCGACGTGCCCGCGGGCTTCGTGTGCGGCAGTTTCATCCCGCGCGGCGGCGAGGCGTGCGCCCGTCCCGGCGCCGGCTTCAGCTGGCTCGTCACCGATTCGGGCAACGCTTACGACGATTTGGGCCTGGAACCGGCCGACTTCGACGTAATCTTCGCGTACCCCTGGCCCGACGAGGAAGGAGCCACCGAACGGCTCTTCGAGCGTTACGCGGCATCAGGGGCGGTGCTGGTCACGTATCACGGCGGCGAGGAGTTTCGGGTGCGGCGCAAGCGCGAGCGGCGGGGGCGGCGCGGTTAGTTTACGTTTCGCGTCCTCCGCGAAACGTAAACGGGACGCCGATCGACAACCCTGGCTTTAGCCCTCGTCGGCCATAAGATAAGTGATTTATGGGGCATCCCACCCTTTGCCCCCGGAGCCGCCGATGCCGTTCAAAGCCCTTGGCTTGCACCCTCATCTCGTCAAAGCCACGCGCGAGATGAACTACGTGACGCCGACGCCGATCCAGGCCGAGGCCATTCCGCCCGTACTCGCGGGCCGCGATCTCGTCGCCACCGCGCAGACCGGCACGGGCAAAACGGCGGCTTTCGTGTTGCCGATCCTGCACCAGCTGATGCAGCTGCCGCACGGCACGACGCAGGCCCTGGTGCTGACGCCGACGCGCGAACTGGCGCAGCAGATCGAGGAAGTCTGTCTCGGCCTGGGCTACCATACGCCCCTGCGCGTCGGCCTGCTCGTCGGCGGCGCGTCGATGGGTCCGCAGGAGCGGGCCTTGCGCGCCGGTGTCGAGATTATTGTCGCCACTCCCGGACGATTGCTCGATCACATGCGGCAAAACCAGGCACGCTTCGATGGCTTACACACACTTGTGTTGGACGAGGCCGACCGGATGCTCGACATGGGTTTCTTGCCGGACTTGAAGCGGATCATCGCGCGCTTGCCGGCGCGCAAGCAGACGCTGCTGTTTTCGGCGACGATGCCGCCGGTGATCGCCCGCCTCGGCGGCGATATCCTGCGCGATCCGGTGACGATCCAGATTGGCCGGCGCAGCGCTCCGGCCGTCGGCATTACCCAGGCCGCCTATCCGGTCGCCGAACATTTGAAAACACCTCTCTTGCGCTATCTCCTCCGGCATACTGAAATGCCCACTCTGCTCGTCTTCACGCGCACCAAGCAGAGCGCTAAACGCCTGGCCAAGACCATCGCCGCCGACGGCTTCGCGGTCACGGAGTTGCACAGCAACCTGACGCAGCCGCAGCGCAACCGAGCGATGGAGGGCTTCCGTCGCGGCGACTTTCAGGTGTTGGTGGCGACCAACATCGCGGCGCGCGGCCTGGACGTGAATCACATCACGCATGTGATCAGCTTCGACGTGCCCAACGTACCGGAGGATTACGTCCATCGCATCGGCCGGACGGGACGCGCCGAATCGGAAGGCGACGCTTTCGTGCTGGTGTCGCCCGCCGAGGAAAAAGACCTGTCCCGCATCGAACGGCAGATCGGCCAACGGCTGCCGCGCGTGACGCTGCCCGATTTCGATTACCGCCAGGCGGCGCCAGATCGGCCGGCGCAGCGGCAGCGCGGGCCGGGCGGCCCCAAGCCGGCGTCCGCCGGACCATCGGCGCCGCCCCAAGGTCGGCGCCGCCGCGGCAACGGGCCGCCGCCCTCGGATCGGCGCCGTTAGTCTCGTTTACGTTCCGCGTCCCCCGTTCCTCCATTCCGACGGAATCGGCGAAATCCCTCATCCCGGCGCCGCCGACAAACGATGTATGTAGAGCGGTCCCCGCGAAGGCATCCTCCCTTCCTGCTCCGAGGTCACCTGATGCATTGCCCTCGACTGGCGGCCCTGGGGCTGACCCTGGTGGTCGGCGCGTTTTGCGCGGGGACGGCAACGGCGCGAGCGGCTACCGAAGGGCCAACCGCCTTCACCCGGACGCCCCTGCCCTTCGAGGAACTGCCGGCGCGGGTGCGTGAGCAGGTGCGCCGCGTCACCGAACAACCCACGGTTTCCGCGCGCGCGCCCGCCGAGGAGTTCACCGGCCGACCGGCCATGTATCAGTGGCTGATGGACCATCCCGATCGGGCGGCGGCCGGTTGGCGGCGCCTCGGCACTCCCTGCCTGGACATCGCCGACCGCGGCAGCGGCGTCTTCGGCTACAGCGACGGCCAGGGGAACGACATCTACTGGGAAACCATCTATCGCAGTGCCGACACGCGCATCTGGTTCGCGGAAGGCCGCGCCCGTCCTGGACTCCTGTTGCCGCCCGTTCCCTTTCGCGCCGTGGTCGTCATGCACCATGCGAGTATCGCCGACCCCGCCGGCCGACCGCGCTTGCGGCATCAGGCCGATTTCTATCTGCACACCGACAGCAAGACCGCGTCGCTTCTGGCCCGTCTGGCCGGCACCTCGGCGCCGCGCCTGAGCGAGCAGTGCGTCGGCCAGATGCAAATTTTCTTCTCGGCCCTGACGGGATACATGGAACGCCACCCGGAGCGCGTGGAAGCGCTCTTGTTTGCCGGCGAGCGTCCCTGATCGTCGAAAAGACAAGGAGACGAAGACAAGTGCGTCTCCTTGTCTCCCCTTCTCCTTGTCTCCCGCCTCCGGTTCGCGTTACAATCTTCCTTGAAGATGGGTAACGCCCACCGGGATCCTCTCCCATGCCTATTGACCCGGCCGCCAGTTTGGTGGACGCTTTGCGTCAGCACCGCTTGCTGGAGACCGCTCAACTCGAAGACGTGACGCGCACCCTCCTGCCGCGCGGCACCGAACCGCGCGCGCTGGCCAAGGAACTCCTCAATCGCGGCTGGCTCACGCCGTTTCAGGTTAATCAACTCTTGACGGGACGTGGCGCCGATCTCGTCCTTGGTTCCTACACGTTGCTCGAACGTCTCGGCGAAGGCGGCATGGGCCACGTTTACAAGGCGCGCCATCGGGGCCTCGGCCGCATCGTCGCCTTGAAGGTCATTCGTCGGGACCGCCTAACCAACGCCGAGGCGGTCAAGCGTTTTCAGCGCGAAATCCAGGCCGTGGCCCAGCTGTCACACCCGAACGTCGTCCTGGCTTACGACGCCGCCGAGGCGGGCGGCCTGTGCTTCTTCGCCATGGAATACGTCGAGGGCATCGATCTCGGCAAATGGGTCAAGGAACATGGCCCCTTGCCGATCGACCGCGCCTGCGAGTACGTCCGGCGCACGGCGCTGGGCTTGCAACATGCCTTCGAGCGTGGCCTCGTCCACCGCGATATCAAGCCGAGCAACCTGATCGTCACTGCCGAGGCGCTCAAGAATGGCCGCGGCGCCGAGGGGCCGCAGGTCAAGCTCATGGACCTGGGCCTGGCGCGCTTGCACGCGGACGACGACGAGCAACAGAGCGCCCTGACGATGGAAGGGGCCGTCGTCGGCACGCCCGATTTCATCGCCCCCGAACAGGCGCGCAACGCGCGCACCGCCGACATTCGCGCCGACCTGTATAGCCTGGGCTGCACGCTCTATTTTCTGTTGACGGGGCAGACGCCTTTCGTCGGCGGCACGCTCACGGAAAAGCTGCTGAAGCACCACTGGGACACGGCCGTACCCGTCGAGCAGCTGCGGCGCGACACGCCCCCCGCGGTAGCCGCCATCGTCAAGAAGCTCATGGCCAAGAAGCCGGAGGACCGCTATCAGACCCCAGCCGACCTGGCGAACGCATTGACTTTGGTCCACGCCATTCCAGTCGCGCGGGCCGTCGCGGTCGAGGTGCCCACCGCCGCTCCTTCCACGCACATCGCCGTCATGTCGCAAGCGCACTTCGCCACGCCGGTCAGCCATATCACGCAGGTGAACGCCGCCGGTCGGGGCGTGCCGTGGCGCCTGCCGCCCGTGCCGCGGCGCTGGCTGTTCGGTGGCGCGACGGCATTGCTCGGCCTATTCATCGTCTGGGCCGCCTGGCCTTCGCGCCGCGCCCCGAAGCCTGATCCGCAGGTACGGGCCACCCAGCCAACATATCCGGACGTTCGTCCCATTGATGGCTTGCGCCGCGACGCCATCTCGCTTCCCGACTTGAGCGTGGCCGGCAACGGCGACCCCAAACTGGCTCCCGCCGCGCTGGTGGCGATTCTCGGCGATAGCCGCTTGAAGCATTGGAACGAAGTCACCGCGGTGGCGTTCGGCAATACCGGCAACCTGATCGCGTCGGCGAGCGCCGACGGCACCGTGCGGCTCTGGGAGGGAACCGCCGGCCAACACGTTCGTACCCTGGCCGGCCACCAGGGCGCCGTCACCGCGCTGGCTTATAACGCCGACTACTCCCATCTGATCACCCTCGGCAGCGATCGGGCCGTCAAGACCTGGGACGCGAACCACGGCAAGGAACTGGCGAGCATGACCCTGCCGGCCGGCGTCACCTCCGCCGTGCTCAGCGGCGATGGCCAGCGCGTCGCCGCCGCCGTCAACCGCGATACCATCGGGCTGTGGGACGTGGCAACCCGCTCCCGCGTCGGCGACATCCGCGGCCAGCCGTCGCGTCCCTCGTGCCTGACGTTCAGCGGCGACGGCCAATTCCTCCTGGCCGGCTTCGGCGACGGCGGGCTTAAACTGTTCAACTTAATCAAAGAGAACGAAGTCGAACTACCCGCGCTGCCCGGAGCGGTGAGCCTCGTGGCCCTGAGCGCCGATGGCAAGCTCGCCGCCGCCGGCTGTCCGGGCGAATCGACTTTCAAGGTCTACGACACCACCGCCAAGGGCTTCGATCCGCGAACCCTGGCGGTCGATGGCCCGTCGTTTCCCAGCGCCGCCTTCAGTCCCGACGGCAAAACCCTGGCCATCGGCCACGGCAGCGGCAACGTCCGCCTATGGGGCCTCGCCGACGCTCCCAAAGCCGGCTTCCTGTTGGCCGGCCATCTCGGCCCGGTGACCGCCCTGGCCTTCTCTTCCAGAGGCGGCGCCCTGGCGACCGGGGCGCGCGATGGCCAGGTCAAGCGCTGGGACGTGACCTTGGGCCGCGAAGCCCCCGCCACCCTCGCCCCGGCCGGCGGACGCACCCTCGCCTTCAGCGCCGACGGCAAACTGCTCGCCTGGGGCGGCCGCGAGCGCGTCATTCATCTCCACGCCATTGCCAACGCCCGCGATCTCAAGACCCTGCCTCTCCCGCCCGGTGTCATCCATAGCGTGGCCATCAGCCCGGATGGCAAGCACCTGGCCGCCGCCTTTGGCGCCGGCCCCCTCCGCGTTTGGGAACTGCCCAGCGGCCGCGAATTGCTTCCCCTGCGCGGCTCCGAGGGCGTCGACACCGCCCACGCCTTCCCCGCCGACGGCAGGGCGCTCGCCTCCGTCGGCAGCGACCGCTCCGTCCGCCTT
>JBBSES010000242.1:0-7043 GCA_038239465.1 Gemmatales bacterium | reverse complement strand
GGGCCGGCCGCGACGGAACGAACCGTGGTCGGGCGAGCGGGGGGCGTCAGCTCCCTGAGCGCACACACAGGGGGCTAACGCCAAAACCGTTTAACGAAGGACGCAGTTCACTTGTTTGTACATTGAAAAATCGCCTGAAAAATACTGTACATCGTACTGAACATCGAGCTTCGTTAAACGGTATTGGGGCTAACGCCCCCCGTTCGCCGCGCTTTTTATATACGTCGATAATCGATGAACGCATGAAGGATTCAACATGTTTTCGATCATGAATACGTTGCCCTGGGCCGAAGATCCGTCGCGGCCGAATATCCTCTATCTGACGCATCGGCTGCCCTATCCCCCAGACAAGGGGGACCGCATTCGCAACTTCCATTTGCTGAAATTCCTCGGCGCCCGCGCCAACCTCTTCCTCGCGTCCCTGGCCGACGAACCAGTAGCGATGGAAACACTGGATGCGTTGCGTCCCTCCTGCGTGCAATTGGCCGCCATCGACCAGCGCCCGGCGGGGCGCATCCTCAGCGCTTGTGGATCGCTCGTGGCCGGCGGTTCGGCGTCGGTCGGGGCGTTCGCTTCAGCGGCTTTAGCGCGCACCATCCGCGATTGGACGGGGAAAACCCGGTTCGATTTTGTCGTCGCGTCGGCGTCGAGCCTGGTGCCTTACTTGCAGATGCCAGCGTTGCGCGCCACACCAGCGGTCATCGATCTCGTGGATGTGGATAGTCAAAAGTGGCTCGATTACGCCCACGCCAGCGCCGGCCCGCGCGCCTGGCTCTATCGCCTCGAAGGTCGGCGTCTCCGCGCCGTCGAGCGTTCCTTGCCGGCCTGGGCGCACGCGGTGACGCTCGTCAGCGAAGCGGAAGCGGCCGTTTACCGGAGCTTTCGCGCGCCAGGCCGTGTCGAAGTGGCGGCGAACGGCGTCGATCTCGATTATTTCCAGCCGGTTGAAGCCGAGACGCAAACGGCTTGCGTCTTCGTCGGCGCGTTGGATTATCGGCCCAACGTCGATGCGGCACGCTGGTTTTGCGAGCGGGTATTGCCGGCTTTGCGGCAGCGCCGACCCAACGCGGAGGCGTGGCTCGTCGGCCGCCAGCCCAGCGCCGAGGTGCGACAGCTATCGCGGCTGCCCGGCGTGCAGGTGATCGGCCAGGTGCCCGACGTGCGGCCCTATCTGGCGCAGGCGGCGGTGGCCGTCGCTCCGCTGCGCATCGCCCGCGGCCTGCAAAACAAGGTGCTGGAAGCACTGGCGATGGGCAAGGCCGTCGTCGCCTCGCCACCCGCTCTGGCCGCGCTCAGCGTGCGGCCCGGCACGGAACTCGTCGCCGCCACAGCGCCCGAGGAATGGGTGGAAGCGTTGGACGGCTTGCTCGGCGACGCCGTCGCGCGGCGGCGGCTGGGCAACGCAGGCCGGCGCTACGTCGAAACGAATCACCATTGGGAACGCTGCCTGGCACCGTTCGCGGCCATGCTCGGCCTCGATCGGGAAACGTCCGCGCAACCCTTGGAAGCCATCGCGTCGTGACAACCATGCATCGACCCTTACCGCTTGCATCGACGGAACCGAGCGCGCGGGCCTTCGCATGGATGGCTTTCGCGTGCGCCGCCTTCGTCGTCTACGGCAGCCTGGTGCCATTTCACTATCGGCCGTTGCCGGAAGGGGAAGCGCTGCTGCGCTGGCGCCTCGTCTGCGCGGCGCCGCTCACTTTCGGTTCGCTGACCGACTGGGCGCAGAACGTCCTGCTATTCATTCCGCTGGGCTTCGCGTTGATGGCGGCGGCCTGCGTCGATCGTCCGTGGCCGGTCGGCTTGATCGCCGTCGCGTTCGTGCTGCCCGTCTGCGTGCTGCTCAGCGCGGCGGTCGAGTTCGGGCAGCTCTATTTTCCGCCGCGCTGCTCGTCGCTGAACGACGTGGCCGCCGAGTCGATCGGCGCGGCCGTGGGCGCCTTGGTTTGGCTCGTCGCGGGCCAACGATTGACGGAAGCGGCGCGGCGTCAATGGGCGGGGCTGGCCACGCATGGCTGGGCCGCGCGCGTGCTGCCGGCCTCCCTTGCCCTGGTCGTGGTGCTGCAACTGCTGCCGCTCGACCTGACCCTGCGGCCGCCCGAGATTTACCACAAAATCAAGGCGGGCCACGTCCATCTGTTGCCGTTCGTTTCTTACCTGGCCAACCCGGCGGCGGGCCTCGCCAAGCTGGTCTGGACCGTGGCGTTGTTCTTCCCGGTCGGACTGCTCCTGGCGCGATTGCCGGGCAAACGATGGGCCAGCGCGACGCGCGTCTTGCTCGCCGGCTTCACGCTGACGGCCGCGATCGAATTCATGCAACTCTTCGTCGAATCGCGGAGTTGCGATACCACGGACATCCTCATCGGCACTCTCGCGGTCCTGGGCGGTTGGACGTTCGCGTGGCGCTCGGCCCTTGCCGGCGACCCAAATCCTGGCTGGCTCATGCTGGGCGGCTGGATAACGCTGCTCGTCGTCCTCAACTGGATTCCATTTAACTTCTCGGCGGATTTCGCGGACCTTAAGCTCCGCATGCTGTGTCTATCGCCGATTCCGTTCCGGGATTACCAGCAAAGCACGCCCTTCCAGGCGCTCGAAGAGATGTTAAAAAAGATCGTTCTTTGGGTGCCGGTCGGCGCCTTGCTCTTCCTGTCGCTGCGCCGTTCGGAGAGAGGGTTCACCGCGCCGACCGCCCTCCTGATGGCTCTGGCGTTCGCGGTCGTCATCGAAGCGGGACAGCTGTTTTTGCCGACGCGCTGGCCGAGCGTGACCGACGTCGTGTTGGAAACGGGAGGCGCCTGGTTGGGCCTGGCCGGCGCGCGTCGCGCCACGGTTGCCCTACACCACGGGAGGTTATCGTGAACGCCGCCGTTCGTATTGACGCATATATACCCGTTGATTCATCCGTCGCGGCGGACTTGCCCGTGACGATACTCGAACGCCGCTGCGGCTGGCGGGTCATCGACCTGGCCGAACTGTGGAAATATCGGGAATTGCTGGGTTTCCTGGCGTGGCGCGACGTGCAGGTGCGCTACAAGCAGACGGTTCTGGGGGCGGCCTGGGCGGTGCTGCAGCCGGTGGCGACAATGGTCGTTTTTAGCGTCATGCTGGGCCGCGTGGCCGGCGCGGCCGACGCCGCCATTCCGTATCCCGTCTTCGTTTTCGCCGGCTTGCTGCCCTGGATGTTCTTCAGCGGCGCGCTCAACGCGGCCAGCCAGAGCGTCATCGGCAATCAAAACCTCGTGACCAAGGTCTACTTCCCGCGGCTCATCATTCCCACTGCCGCGGTGGCGGCCGGCGTCGTCGATTTCCTCATCGCCTCCGCCGTTCTCTTGCTGCTCATGCTCGTGTACGGCGTCTGGCCCGGCGCGGGCTTGTTCGCCGCTCCGCTGATCGCGGCGGGACTCGGCATCGCCGCACTGGGCATCGGCACCCTGCTCTGCGCCCTGACGGTCGCCTATCGAGACGTGCGCCACGCGATCCCCTTCTTCGTGCAATTATGGATGTTCGCCACGCCGGCGATTTACCTGCAGGCCGATGCCGTCGGTCCCACGGGGCGGGCGCTGCTGCTGCTCAACCCGGCCAACGGCTTCATCGTCAACTTTCGCGCCGCCATGCTGGGCGGCGCCTTCGACCTGCCGGCCCTTGCGGCGGCCGTCGGTATCGGGGCCGCGATGCTCGTCGTCGGCTGCCTGTACTTCCGCCGGGTCGAGCAGAGCTTCGCGGACGTGATTTGATTCGGGCCACGGCATACGAGGTCGCAACGCACATGAACGCCGCCATTCGCGTGGATCGCCTGTCGAAACGCTATCGCCTCGGCGGCAACGGCGCCGCCTATCGGACGCTGCGCGAGTCGCTGAGCGAGGGAGTCGGCGGCCTGTGGCGGCGCTGGAGAGCGAGCGCGATCGACAGTCATTTTTGGGCCTTGCGCGACGTGGATTTCACCGTCGCGCCGGGCGAGGTGGTCGGCGTCATCGGCCGCAACGGCGCGGGCAAATCGACGCTCCTCAAAGTCTTGAGCCGCATCACGGAGCCGACCGAGGGCCGCGTCGAACTGCGCGGCCGCCTCGGCAGTCTCCTGGAAATCGGAACCGGCTTCCACCCCGAGTTGACCGGCCGCGAGAACGTCTACCTCAGCGGCGCCATCCTGGGCATGACCCGGCGCGACATCGCCCGGCGCTTCGACGACATCGTCGCCTTCGCCGGGGTCGAGGCTTTTCTCGACACGCCGGTCAAGCGCTACTCCAGCGGCATGTACGTGCGGCTCGCCTTCTCCGTGGCGGCGCACCTGGAGCCGGACATCCTCCTGGTGGACGAAGTGCTGGCGGTGGGCGACGCGACCTATCAGCGGCGCTGCGTCGAGCGCATGGCGGATCTGGCACGCTCGGGCCGCACGATCCTGTTCGTCAGCCACAACATGGACCTGATTCCGCGGCTGTGCACGACGGGCATTTTGCTGGAGAAAGGCCGCGTGGCCCGCGTCGGCCCGGCCGCCGAAGTCGTGGAAAAGTATCTCACCGCGCAATTGAGCGACGGCAGTCAGGAAGAACTTTCTGTCCGGCACCGAACGGGCGACGGCCGGGCGCGGTTCACGCGGCTGCAGTTCCTCGACGGTGACGGCCAGGCCCACGCCGCCCACGTCTCCGGCGAAGACCTGTGCTTGCGCGTCGAAATTGATGCCTCGACCGCCGTCCCCGACGCCGCGCTGGCCGTCGTCATCAAGACGCTCGGCGGCGCGCGCCTGGTTAGTAGCTGGACCCGCGAATCGGGCTATGCCGTGGAATTGCGCCCAGGAAAACAGGTCTTCGATTGCTGCTTCCGCGCGATTCCCCTGCGGCCGGGCCAGCGCTTCGCCGTCGCGCTTTGGCTTGAAGCGGGCGGCGTCGTGGATAGCGTCGAGGACGCCCGCACGCTCGAAGTGATCGACGGGCCAAGTACCCGCGAAGTCTCGACCGATCCCCAGCAGGGCGCCGTGCTCTGCGACTACCAGTGGGGCCAACCCCGCGCTTTTGCCGAGGTTTGAGATGCCGACCGTATTTGGAATGCCGCGCGTCGCCGTTCCCGCGCCGACCGTCAGCGACGAAGAAGCGTTGGAACTGTGGCAATACGCCCTCGACCCAGACAACGTCGGGCTGGCCGAGGCCATCGCCGCCGACATCGCCTCGTTCACCGACGAGCCGATCGAGGTCGTGCTGCGGCGCATGGCCGAGGGACTGCACCGCTTCAAGGAGCTGTGGCGCCGCCGTACGATCGACGCGCGCGATCCCGAGAGCGTGGCCGGCTTTTACCGCGAACAGTTCGAGGAAGCCTACGAATTAGCCAACTGGCATTGCGGCCGGGCCAACGGCGCGCCGCCCCTCAATTATGCGCGGGCCGCGTTGTTCGCGCGGGCCAACGGCCTGCGCCGCGTCCTCGATTTCGGCTCGGGCATCGGCTCCGGGTCCCTGGCCTTCGCCAAACTCGGCTGCGAGATCCACTCGGCCGACGTGGCGCGCACGCTCCTCCAATTCGTCGAACACCGCTTTCGCCGGCAACGGCTGACGCCGCGCTTGCTCGACCTGAACGCGACCCAGCCGCGCGAGGGCTACTTCGACCTCATCACCGCGTTCGACGTGCTGGAGCATATTCCCGACCAGCTGGCCACCATTCGCCGCCTGCAATCGTACCTGCGCGTGGGCGGCTATCTGCTCGTCAACCTGATGGCCGACTCGTCCGACGAGGATCGGCCCATGCACGTCTCCTCGGCCGGCGACTGGTTGCGGATGATGCGGCGCACGGCCCTGGCTCCCGACTGGATGAACTGCACGGGCCAATTGCAAACGTTCGTTTACCGGCGGAGCAGTCGCTTGCGCAACCTCGCCGGAACCTGCACCGACTGGCTGGAGGGCCGCTGACATGAAGCTGACCGTCGCCATTTGCACCTGGAATCGCGCCGCCCTGCTCGACCAGACGCTCG
Organism: Gemmatales bacterium; assembly: GCA_038239465.1. GTDB lineage: Bacteria > Planctomycetota > Planctomycetia > Gemmatales > Gemmataceae > JBBSES01. The sequence continues at coordinate 1,087 of JBBSES010000242.1, read as the reverse complement.
ATGCCATGACGCGGTTGCGCGTGCCTGCGGGAGCCGAGTGGGAACTGCTGGTCGTCAACAACAACTGCACCGACGCGACCGATGAGGTGTTGGCGAAATACGTGAAGCGGCTGCCGTTGACGTGCTGCAACGAGCCGCGGCCGGGCCTGTCGCACGCGCGAAATCACGCGGTCGGCGTGGCTAGCGGCGACTACCTTCTCTGGACCGACGACGATGTCCTCGTGGACGAGGATTGGCTGGGTGCCTATCACCGCGCGTTCCTCCGCTGGCCCGAGGCGGCCGTCTTCGGCGGTCCCGTGCAGCCGTGGTTCGCGGGCACGCCGCCGCGCTGGCTGCGTCAGGTGTTTCCGCGGGTGGCCGCCGCTTACGCCGCCGTCGATTTCGGCGCCGCGCCTCTGTTGTTCGGGGAAGAGAGCTTGCCCTTTGGCGCCAACCTGGCCGTTCGCATGGCCGAGCAAAAGCGCCATCCCTTCAATCCTCGGCTAGGGGTCGCGCCGGGCCGGCGCATGGGCGGCGAGGAAACGGTGGTCGTGCAGGCCATCTTGAGGGAAGGCGCCTCCGGTTTGTACGTCCCCGACGCGCGAGTGCGGCACTACATTCCCGTGGAGCGGCAGACGCTGCGCTACCTGAGGGATTTCTACTATGGTGTCGGCCAGTTCGACGGCCGGCATTCCGCGCCGCTGGCCGGACGGACGTGGTGGGGCCGACCGCGCTGGCGACTGCGGCAGGCGATGCAACGCGAACTGCGTTTTCATTTCGGCCGCTGGCTCACGCGACCGGGCGTTTGGATGGACGACCTGATGGCCGCCAGCCGCGCCTGGGGATTCTTGAACAGCTACGCGGCGCGATCCGCGCTGGGATGAAGAAAGCCGTCGCGCTTTGCCCTTGTTTCGCCGGCGCCGAAATTGTAATTATTGCAAACCCTTAGCCGGCGGACGGACGTTCTTCACGGAAGGAGAACTCGTGGCGATCCCCCTCAGCGTCATCATCCCGACGTACAACCGGGCGCATTCCATCGCCGCCGCGGTGCGCTCCGCGCTCGACGGCGGCCCGCAGGGCATGCAGGCCGTCGTCGTCGATGACGGCT
>JBBSES010000241.1:0-7054 GCA_038239465.1 Gemmatales bacterium | reverse complement strand
GTGGCGGCCCATGCACGATCTCCCTCGGCTCATGAATTCCCGCGGCCGCGCGGAACGCGCGGCGCTGACGGTGCCTCTATGTAGGAAGCGGAAGCGATGGCACGGAGGCGACAGGGATCGGCGGAAATAACACGCCGGGAACGGCCGCGCGGCTCATGAATCATCCATCGGGCTCCCCTCCCCTAAAGGGGAGGGGAGAATACAGGTCGCATTCGCCGCGCAGTTGCCAATACGTGTGGCACGACCGATCGTGCCACGGGAAAGCTCCATGTCCGAACTAACATCGTATTCGTTGGCCGTCGAAGAGTGGCTGCCGCGCTGGCACGCGCGGCGACCGCTCGGCCCTGGAACCCCTGTTAGCGCGCAGCGCCGAGCAACTGCGACAGCTCACCCATCGCATGTTGCGCGGCTATCCCGGCGTGCGTCGCTGGGCGCAGACCGACGATGTGCTGCAAAGCGCCTTGATCCGGCTATTGCGGGCGTTGGAGGCGGTGCGGCCGGCTACGTCGCGGGCGTTTTTCGGCCTGGCCGCCGAGCAGATTCGCCGCGAATTGATCGACCTGGCGCGCCACTACTTCGGCCCCGAGGGACTGGGCGCCAACCATGCCAGCCGCGATCCAGATCAATCCTGCGGCCCTCTGGAACCGGCCGACCCGTCGCGCGATCCAGACGCCCTCGCGGAGTGGACCGAGTTGCACACGCGCATCGGGGCATTGGCCGACGACGAGCGCGAAGTCGTTGGCCTGCTCTTTTACCAGGGACTTTCGCAAGCGGAGGCCGCCGAAGTGCTGGGCGTGGCCGTGCGCACCGTGCAGCGCCGTTGGCAGTCCGCCCTGTTGGGACTGCATCGGACGCTGCGCTGAGTGGGACTCTGTCGCGGTCACGACACGTCAAAACTTATATTGCACGCCGAAATTGATACCCTGTGCCCAGAAGTCGGTGCCGTTGAGTTGCGGCGCCGGGCGGAAGGGCGGCGCTCCGGGAACCGTGCCGCCGAGTTGCGACACGTTGACGACGGGATCAATGGTGCGGCCCGGTCGAAGCACTTCGCTGATGTACAAGAAGTTGTAGCCGACATAGACGCGGAAGTTCGGCGTGAAGTTGTAGCCGACGTTGAAGGTGAACTCCGGCAGCACGGCGAACTCGTCGCTGGTACGGCGGCCGATGTTCGTCGGCTGCGCGTAGATGCCGCCGCGCAGCGACGTGACCGCGCCGTCGGCAACGGCTACCTTCACGCCGTTGACGTTCGACGTTTCCGAGGTCCAACCGAAGGCGAGCTTGAACGTCGCGTCGGCGCTGACCTTGCCGTAGTGGAAGCTAGCGCGGATACCGGGTTGCAAGCCGTAGAAGTTGTTGTACGTCTGAAAGCGGTCGGAGATATAAGCCGACACTGGGACGCCGAGTTGCCCGCTAACGGCGCCGGCGGTCAAGTTGAGGTTTTCTTGCAGGTTCAAGTAGCGGAAGCCGCCGATGACCGCCACGTCGAAGGTGTCGCCGGGCACCAAATGATAGAGGCCATTGATTTCCGCGCCCCACAAGCGCGAGTTCGACGAAACGCTGACGGCGGCGGCATCGGTGGGGATCGGGATGAAGGCGAACTGCTGCGCGGTGGCGTTGACCGAGGCGCCGTCAGCGCCGCGTTCGAGCAGGAAGGCGCTCCCCTCGACGCCGATATTGCTGCCGCCGATCCAGCCGCCGACGGTGAAACGCAAGCCGTTCAGCGTGCCGTAATTCAGGGTGCGGCCGCCGCCGACGGCCAGCGCGCTCAGCTGGCTAAGTGCGGCGGGATTGATGCCGGCGGGAGGCGTGCCGACGGGCACCAGCGGGCCGGGCAGCGGGCCGTCCTTGATCCACCAGAGGAGATAATCGGCGCTGGCCCAGACGCGCGGTGAGCAGCCACAGCCGGGCGCGGGCAGCACGCCGCCCGGTGGCGGGGGCGGCGGCAACGCACCCGCGGGCGGCAGGGGGGGCGCGTAGGGAACCACGGGGGCAACACCGGGGGGCGGCGCCGCCGGGCCGGTGAGCGGGTCCATGGCCATGCGTACGATCGGCTGATTGTCGGCGGCGCTATAGGCGGTGCGCGTCAGGCCAGAGTCGGGGGTACCCAAAGCGACGGGGCCGCCGAGCGTAACGACGGGCCGGCCGAGCGTAACGACGGGGCGCGGCTGCGCGTAGGCCCACGGCGCCGCGGCCAACAAACCGGCAAGCGCCCCCCAGATTCGAGTCCTCATGACGGCTCCTTCCTCGATGCCGGCGCTCCGTGTGGTAGGTCGTGCGGGTCAAGCGGGGGGCGAGCGCGGCAGCCCCAAACGGCCGGCGATCCGGTCTCGATGGAGATATCGGCGCATCGGCGGCCGCGACTCGATACGGCCCGACTCCGCCTCCGGGCTTGGTCCCTGCTTGATGGCCGACCCGGAGGGAGGTGCGGGCGATGACGGCAAGGCACTGCCGTCGCCGACGCTCCTTCCATTGAGCATTGACGAAATAGTCGCAACGAAATTTCCCGTGGAAAACGGCACAGGCCGCCAAGATACCCCCACGGGACGCCATGCACGTTGGCTGGCGGGGTGGGTCGGCGGGCCCCCAGGATCGACGGAGCGTTACTTTTTCGCTCCCAGGCAATAGAGGACGCCCTTCTCCGTGCCGACGACGAGGCAGCCGCCGCCCACCGCCGGGGAAGCCGCCACCTTGCCGCCGAGGTCGAAGCGTTTTAATTCCGTGCCCTTGGCCAAATCTAGCACGTAGAGTTTGCCATCGTCGGAGCCGACGAAGACGCGCTGGCCCACCACGACGGGCGAGCTATCGACGCGGCCCTCGGTGGCGAAGGTCCAGGCCGGTTTGCCCGTCTGGCGTTCGATGCCGTGCAGGCGCTTGTCGCGGCTGCCGAGGACGACGAGCGAATCGGTAAGGGCGGCCGACGAGAAGAACGCCTGTTGCCGGCGGACGGCTTCGTACTTCCAGGCGACTTCCGCTTTCTTCCAGTCGATGGCCAGCACTTGATTGCTCATGGTGCCGACGTAGAGGCGGTCGCCGCTGACGGCGGCGCTGGCGCCGACCTGGCCGTCGAGATCGAGGGACGCCACTTCCTTGCCCTTGGCGACATCGATGACGTGCAGCGTACTATCGCAACCCGCGGCGAAGGTGCGGTCGCCTACCACGGCCGGCGTGCCCATCACCGGCCCGCCCGCCACCCGGAACGACCATTCCTTCTTGCCGTCGGCCGTCAGGCAATACAAGTGTTCGTCGCCCGAGCCGAACAGGATTTTATCGCCCGCGAAATTGGCGCCGCTGACGATTTCCCCTTCGGTCTCGAAGACCCATTTTTGCGTCCCTTTGGCGGCATCGACGCAGTGGAACTTGCCATCGCAGTCGCCGACGTAGAGGAGATTATCGCGGTAGCTGACGGGGGCCTTGATTGGGCCGGCCTTGTACTTCCACTTCTCCTTGCCGGTCGCCAGGTCGAGGGCGTAGAGGTGTTCGTCCATGGCGCCGAAGTAGACGACATTGCCGACGATGACCGCCGTGCTTTCGATGGCGTCCTTGACGGGGAACTTCCAGAGGACGTCGAGTTGCTCGGGCAACGTGGCGGTGGCGACGCCGGTTTGCAAGGAGTTGCCGCGGAAGAGGGGCCAATCGCCGGCGCGCTGCTCCATCTTGAGTTTGGCGTCGGCTTCCGGGCCGGTCGGTTTGGCGTCGCCGGCCAACGCTTGCGCATGGTTTCCATCTGGCCCGATCGCCCACGTTGCCAGGGCAAGCAGGACGAAGCAAAACAAGGCCGTCAGCGCCGATCGGGATTGGGTCATGGCGTGTACGACTCCTGGCGGGCATGGAGGAAGGGACTAAAGGGCGTCTTGATAGATGCGCAGCAGTTCGCTTTCACCCACGGGCCGCGGGTTGAACTTGCCGGTCCACTGTTCGGAGGCTTCGTCGGCCAGCACGGGGAGGATGCCCTTGCTGACGCCGCAGGCGGAGAGGCTGGTTGGCAACTCCGCCAAATTCATGAGGTGGGTGATGCGCCGCGCGACTTCCTCGGCGGCGCCCGCGAGAGAACCATTCGCCATGTTCGCTTCGTGGGCCAGGTCGGCGTACAGGGAGCCGACAGCGGCGGCGTTGAAGCGGATGACGTGCGGCAACAGGATACCGATGGCGATGCCGTGCGTTAAACCGTAATGCGCCGTCAGCGGATTGGCGCAGGCATGGCAAGCGCCGAGCATGGCGTTCTCGATGGCCGCTCCCGCGAAGTTCGCCCCCAGCTGGACGGCGCCGCGTGCTTCGAGGTTGCCCGGTTCGCGCAGGACCGTTTCCAGGTTCGGCTCCAGCAGACGCCAGGCGGCGCGCGAAAACGTCTGCGACAGCGGACTGCGCCGCGTGCAGACATACGATTCAACGGCGTGGGCCAGGGCGTCGATGCCGGTGACGGCCGTCACCTTGGGCGGCTGCGAGACGGTGACTTCGGGATCGAGGATGGCCACCCGAAACGCGGCCTTCTTGTCGCCGCACGCCATCTTGATGTGCGTCCGCTCGTCGGAGATCAGGGCGAACGATTGCGCCTCGCTGCCGGTGCCGGCCGTCGTCGGCACGCCCACCGACGGAAGCATTGGTTTGGACGCCCGGCCATGCCCCTTGTAGTCGCTCATCTTCCCGCCGTTGGTCAGCAGGAAGTTGGTCCCCTTGGCGCAGTCCATGGAACTGCCGCCGCCGACGGCGACGATGAAATCGACCTTTTGGGTCCGCGCGAAATCGAGGCAGAGATTGACGTGCTTCGTGGTCGGATTCTCTTCGACGGCGTCGTAAACGAAGGGCTGCAAGCCGGCGGTTTGCAAGGAATCAATGGCGCGCTGGGCATGGCCGGCGGCGCGAATGCCGGCGTCAGTGACGACGAGGATGCGGTCCCCACCGAGTTCGCGGACCAGTTCGCCAAGGCGCGCGAGGGTGCCGGCGCCGAAGACGACGCGCGTCATCGGCTGGAAGTCGAATGGCACCAGGCGGGCGATTGGCTGTTCCGTCGTTATCATCGACACCTTCGTGCGAACGTGCGGGAACCCTGCTTCGAAAAAGAATCTTCTGAGCACATAGCGTAAGCAAGTGTCGGCGAAGGTTGAATCAGGTCACCTGCTTGCGCCGCGTGCTCACGGTGAGGTCTACTTTTCACTCGCTTCGGGCGAACGCGAGTTCACGGCAACTGCTCCCAAAACATAGCGACCATCGACGGTGGAAGCGTCAAGTGCAGCGCGGGCGCAGTCTACGCGACTCACCGCAGCCCTAGTACACCGACGACCATCGCCGCTAACAAAAGAACCACTACTGCCACAACCCATGCCGACAGCCCGGCACGGCCCGCCGGCTGCTCGGATGGGTGGCAGAAGTCTTGCGCCTCGCCCTGAAAGTGGACTCCGCACCCCGGACATCGGGTCGCGGTTGCCACGATCCGCCCCCCCACACTTGGCACAGCGAACCGTGCTGGCGTTTTCCTCCCGCTGGCGACGGTGCGCCTCGAAGCTCAGGGGTTCGTCGTCCACAAGCGTTCCCCGACGCCTAATACCTTAGCCCCCAAACTACACCTTAATCATATCCTTCTCGAACTGAAACGCCCGTGCCCGGAAGAGGAAATCGACAATGTTCCCCTCGTGCGGCTGCAGCCAGTTCAGCTGCACCGTCGGAATCGGGCCGATGTTCAGCCGGTCGATATGCACGGCGTCTATCAGGGAGCGCTGCAGTTTCTTGTCTTCGGTCAGGGCCGTGCAGACCAGCGTCGGCCCGATGGCTTCGACCAGTTTCTCTTGCGGGCATTGCACCACCGTCACGAAGGGGAACATGTATTCCTTGAAGGCGATGCCGGCGTCGGGCGAGGCGCAGTGGACAACCACGGGCCGCAGGTAGTCGCAGCGTTCCTTCTTGACGAGGCGCGGGCCGTACTTCGCCGTGACGTGTTCCACGCCGGCTTGCTTGAGGTCCTGCTCGATCAGTGCCCAGGTGCCGTCGGCCTGGCCGGCGACGGTGAAGGCGGCGAGGGCGGCCTTGGGGTCTTCCGGCGGCAGCGGCTCGACGGGGCCGATGCGCTCGGCGATGGCGGCGGCGATTTCCTTGGTGTGCCGCGACGCCCAGATGCCGGAGCAATTGATGCAGCCACGGCCGCTGTTAAGGAAGACGCTATTGACCATCACGTCGAGATACTTTTCCCATTGATCGACCATGTCGTCGCCGAGGACGATCTTGCTGAAGCCGGGGCCATGCACCTGCACGCGCGGGTTGCCCTTGTATTGGTCGATGGTCTGCGTGCTGCCGAAGATCAGGCTGCGCGGGCAGCCGTTGAGGATGGCGGCGCCCACGTCGCGCGGCCCCGGATAGATGCCGATGGCCTGCTTCGGAATGCCCGCCTGCACGAAGGCTTGCGTGAGGCGATAGGGCGTCCAAATTTCTTGCGAACCGGGCTTCAAGACCAAACCAACTTGCATGGGGATGATCGGCAGCCAGAGGGTATGCACGCCCGGCGAGTTGCTGGGCAGGACGAGGCCGAGGACGGGGGCTTGCGCCTGCAAGCTGACCGGCACGCCGCGCGACTCGACGCCGTAGCCGCGCGAGAGGATGTTCAGGTCGAGGCCGCGCGTCAGGCTGTCGAAGACCTTGTCCATCTGCTGCAGGACGAAGTGATTCTTCGTCATGTTGAAGCGGCACATGTGTTCGGGGATGCCGGTCGTCGCCGACTGCATGCGGATGAACTGCTGAGGCGATTGCGTGCCGTTGCCCAGCGGCAGGTCGGCCTCCAGGTAGAGGTCGGCCGCCTTCTTGACCATACCGAGCAGTTCGGGAATGGGGATTTCGCGCAGCGCGTCGCGGGCGCGTTGGGCCTTGCGCAGATCGCGCTCGACGAGGGCGCCGTTGGCCTGGCTCAACTCCGCGATCGGCTCGCCGGTGGCGAAGTGGACGATCTTTTCCTTATCGATGCTCTCGTATGGCTCGCCCCAGCGCAGCACCGGGATGTGAATCACGATTGGCTCCTGGTCTATGATCCGGGCGAGCGGGGGGCGTAAGCCCCCCGTGGTTGTCCAACGGG
>JBBSES010000240.1:0-7061 GCA_038239465.1 Gemmatales bacterium | reverse complement strand
GGGGCCATCGAGGAACATGTCGATACTGGCGACATGCCGGTGAACGAAGCCCACCTCGGCCAGCGCCGTCGCGGCGGCGTCGAGGTCGGCGCGGCGCAAGAGAATGTCTACATCCTGCGTGTTGCGCACGGCGGCCTCATCCACCTTGGCGACCCAGGCGGCCACCGCGTTGCCGCCGATGATGGCGTACGGCACGCCATGCCGCTCCAGGGCGGCGGCCGCGCGAGCCAGGCGTTCGCGGACTTTCTCCACGGCGCTGACCACCCTTTCCCAGGAGAATTCGCCGAGCGCGGGTTGTGCCATGCCAGGCATTGTATCGCGCTGGCCGTTGCCTGGCGGCTGGCCCGTCCGTCCCGTAACATTTCCCCATGCAAGCGCTCGTCCTCGTCGTCAACGGCTTTCACCTGGGCTACCTCGGCTGCTTCGGCAACGAGTGGCTACGGACGCCGCACCTCGACGACCTCGCCGCCGCCGGCGTCGTCTTCGACCAACATTTCGCCGACCGGCCCGACGCCGCCGGCGCCCGCCGTGCCTGGCGGACGGGGCTGTACGACTTCCACGACATCGAGCCATCGTCATCGCCGCCGGGCGCCGACCTGATCGCCGCGTTGCGCGGGGCGGGCGTGCATACCTCCGTGGTCATCGACGGCAGCCGGCCTTGGGACGACGCTTTCACGGAAGGATGGGAGAGGCGCGTCGTCGTGTCGCCGCACGGGGAGGGCACGCCGTTGGAGCGAACGCTCGAAGCGGCCGTGGAAGCGCTCGAAGCCTGCGCCGATAGGGCGCAATGGCTCGTCTGGGTCGAACTGGCGACGCTGCTGCCGCCGTGGGACGTGCCGGAGGATTATCGCGACCGTTATTTGCGCGAGGATTTCGGCTTCGATGAAGAAGACGAGGACGAAGGGGATGAGGAAGAGGACGAGATCGAGGAGGAGCCGGACGAGGAAATGTTCGACGAAGCGGAGGAGGCCGTCGAGCTATTGGCGAGTCCACCGGGAGACCTCATCGCGGTCGAGGACGACGAGACGTTCATCCGCTTGCAGCGCACCTATGCCGCGGCGGTGACGTATCTGGATGCCGGCCTCGGGCTGCTGTTCGCGGCGCTGCACGAACGCGGACTGCTCGACCGCATCCTGATACTCGTCACGAGCGACCGCGGCTTTCCGCTCGGAGAGCATGGCGCCATCGGCGCCGGCCGGCCCTGGCTGCACGACGAACTCGTTCATGTGCCGCTGCTGATGCGCTTCCCTGGCGCGGCGCAGGAAGGCCGGCGCGTGGCGGCGCTGACGCAATCCGTGGACGTGATGCCGACGCTGCTCGACGCCTTTGCCCAGCCCCTCACCGCCTGTCATGGCCATAGCCTGTTGCCGCTGGCGCGTGGCGAGGTCGAGGAAATACGGCCCTACGCCTGTTCGGGTGCAAGCGTCGGCACCGGCATCGAATGGGCCTTGCGCACGCTCGACTGGGCGTTCCTGCTTCCCGTGGCGCCGACGCCGGGCGATCCGCCGCGCTTCCGGCAGCTGTACGTCAAGCCCGACGACCGCTGGGAGGCCAACGACCTGTTGCTGCACCATCAGGAATGGGCCGAGCGCGTCGAAGAAACATTGCGCGGCTTCGTGGCCGCGACGGGCCAGGGAGGGGCGTTGGAACCGCCGCCGCTGCCCGCCGAGGACGACGAAGCGACGGCGGCCGTTGGGGAGAATGAGGATCCCGATAAGCCGGGCGGATCGTGACGATTTTACAAACGATGACGGTGGTTCTTTCAAGAAAGGGGCCGCGTCGGCCGAGAGAGGGGCGAGCGAAAAAAGCGAACGCCTCGATAGGCAAAGGACTTAGGAAGCGAGGGAGCGGCCGATGGCGGCGACTGGCACGGTGGTTGCTTTAAGTACTGGCGACCCAGCCAAAAACCCGGGGAGCGGGGGCTGGACGACAGAGGTAGCCCTGGTCCGCACCGGAGCCACCCCGCCTTCCCGCAAGGCGCGTGTCGTCGGCAAACGCTTCTCTCGTCACCCTCCGCCAAGACCCCAAATCACCGACCCTATCCCCAGGCCACCCACGCAAGTGGGTGGCCCTCTTCTTTTTTCGTCGTGTTCCATATCCTTGCATTTAACGGAACCTCGACCAATATTTGTCGAACAGTTGCGACGCGATCGCGATGGCGAAGCCAAGCGTCGGTAGGGCGAGAGCGGCACCGACGGCGCTAATGCATGCGGCGGAAAGAATGTCGCCTTCGCGCAGGTAGGACTGCACGCCCGAACCGATCAAAGCACCCAGGACGGCCCCAAAGAACGTGCCGGTTGCTTTGGTTTCTCGGTGGGAAATCCATCGCATCGCAATGGCGCCGAGCAAGGCACCGACGCACGAACCGGCCGGCGTGGTGAGCATCGCCCCCACTAGGCCGCCGCCGGCGATGCCGATGAATGCTCCGGTCAGGGCGCCACAAAGGGCAGGCGCCTCGGTTTCATGGAGACGGCTGGCGAGGGATCCGAAAACAACGCCCAGAACGCAACCGGCGATGCCGAACGCGATGGCGCCGATTTGCACGGCGGTGATTGCCTCGGGACGCGACCCCACGGCCGCGCCCACGATCCCGCCACCGACCATGCCCAAGGCGCCCAAGGTCAGGTACAACGTGCCCAAGGGCACTTGGCCGACGAACTCCGTGGGATCCAACGCTTCCTCATCGTCGTCTCCCGATATCCCGTACTCGAACTCGTCGGCATCGCCATCGTCCTCCTGCCAGTTCCTATACCAATAAATGTAGTCCCGCAACGATTGATAATCCGACCCTCCCACCGGATCGATTCCGGCCAGCGGCATGACGATGGCGACCGACTCGCGGCGGACTTCACAGAGCAAACCCGTATCGAGGGTGGCGCGAGCCGCGGGGAGCAGGGCCGTCACCCGGACGCGGCATGACGGCAATGCCTCATCTTCGGCTATCGTCGCTTCCATGGGGAACGTCAATTCGCGCTTCAGGTGCTGATGAAATTGGCGCAGACTGATTTTGTCCACGGGCGGCAACGCATCGCCGTCGGGCAGGCCAAAGATCGCGCGAAGGCGAGCTTCCGGGTCAGCCGGCGCCGAGATACGGATCACCTGCTCCAGAGGTCGGAGGGGCGGGATAGGTTTAGCGTCGCTCGACTCCAGTTCGCTCTCCTTCAGCCACATGCAAAAAGGGTCGAGGCCACGTTCCTCGCAACGTATCTCGTAGCCGGGGGGCAATTTTTTCCGCGTTCGTTCGTCCCATTGAACCAACCAGAGCCGCTGGCCTCCGTCGGTCTCCCCGGCAACGATATCGCCTGACCAGCCGGCGATGGACCTATCGGGAAGATCAGGATCCACGACGCCCGGTTTGACGCGAACCGCGCGGCCGACGGCGAAGCGCGGCGCCGCGGAGGGCTTTCGGGGGGCGCTCGGTTGTCGTTTTCGCTTTTTGGCCATGGCCGCACCTCGCTTGCCTTCGGGTCGAAACTATCCGGTTGTTGTACCCGCGAGGCCAGGGGACGGCGAGCGGTGGATATGATTACGACAAGTATCGCGAACTCCCCTCAGCCTGGCTTTTCCGGGAGACAAACTCCATGCCGACCGTCAAACTCGTCGCCGAAGACTGCCCCGATCCCATCGTTCAAGAAGTCTTCCGCGACATCAAGGCGACCAAGAAGATCGACTTCATTCCGAACATCTGGCGGGCCTTGGCCACGCATCCCGAACACTTGCGCCTGTGCTGGACGCGGTTGAAGGCCATCATGCAGCCGGGGAAGGTGGACCTGCTCACCAAGGAGATTATCGCCCTGGCCGTGTCTGTGACGAACTCGTGTCGGTACTGCGTCAACTCGCACACGGCGGCGGCGCAGAAATTGGGCCTCGATACCGAGGGACTGGGCGAGGTGCTGGCCGTCGTCGGGCTGTTCAATCAGATGAACAAACTGGCCGACGGCTATCAGATCGAGCCGGATATCTTGCCGAAGGTGGAGTGACGCCGACTAGCCCGGCGGCCAGGTCAAGGCTCGCCCGCCCAGCAAGTGCATGTGCAAGTGCGGCACGGTTTGGCCGGCGCCTTCCTTGCAGTTGACCACCAGGCGATAGCCGTCGGCGAGTTTCAGCTGCTCGGCCAATTTGGCGGCGACGAGGTGCAGGTGGCCGAGCAAGTCGCGGTCGGCTTCCGTGATGTGCGCGTGAGTGCGAATCACCTTGCGCGGGATGATAATGACATGCGTCGGCGCTTGCGGATTGATATCGTCGAACGCGAGGCAGAGGTCGTCTTCGTAAACGATGGTCGCCGGGATTTGCCGGTCGATGATCTTCTGAAAGATGTTGTCGGCCATCATGGGTGTTCGTCCTCCGGGTTGCCGCTAGGATAGCGACCGGCGCGGCGCGGTTCAACCGGAGGGAGTAGCGTGGCCTGGCTGGTCGGCATCGACGAGGCGGGATATGGGCCGAACCTGGGGCCGTTCGTGATGACCGCCGTGGCCGCGCGCGTGGCCGATGACGCGGTAGCTCTCGACCTATGGGACGTGCTGCGCGACGTGACGCGGCGGCACGGCGAAGCGGACGACGGCCGTTTGCTGGTCGCCGATTCCAAGGTCGTCTATGCCAGCGGCGACGGCCTGAACTCTCTCGCTCAAGTGGTTCACGCCTTGCTCGGGCCGTGTCCCGCCGAGAATTGCACGTCACTGGACCATCTCCTTACCGCGTTTTGTCCCGAGGCGTTGGCGTTCCTGAACGAAGAGGCGTGGTATGCCGGAACCGTGGAAGTGACAACGTCGGAGAGGATCGATCATAAGTGTCGGGCGGCCGGTGTCGAGGCGTTGGCCGTGCGCGGCGCCGTCGTCTGCACGCCGCGCTTCAACGATCTCGCGGCAACGGCCGGCAGCAAAGGGGCGGTGTTGGGCCATGCCCTGTGCCAGCTGGCGGCCTGGCGCCCCGACGGCGACGACGGCATATCGCCCTTGCACTATCACATCGACAAGCACGGTGGCCGCAATCGCTATGCGGCGCTCGTGCAGCAAGCCGTCGCCGGGGGCATGGTGGTTTCCGGCGAGGAAGGCCGCGACCGCAGCAGCTACCGCGTGCTGGGACTACCTCGGGAGATGCACTTCACGTTTCAACCGCGCGCGGACGGAGCCTACTTTTGCGTGGCGTTGGCGTCGATGGTCAGCAAATACCTGCGCGAACTGCTGATGGCGGAGTTCAATCGCTTCTGGCAAGGGCACGTACCGGGGCTGAAGGCGACGGCGGGCTATCCGCTCGACGCCATGCGCTTTTACGAGGCGATTCGCCCCGCGGCGCAACGGCTGGGAATGAGCGATCGCGCCCTGTGGCGCCAACGCTAGGTCATGTCTACGTTTCGCGACCTACAAGCACACATGATCGTGATCCCCCGCCGGGGTGAGCCAGGCCAACGTCGCCTCGGTAGCCGGCCGGGGACACGACCACACCAGAAAGAAGAGCGCTTGCCGCGCCCAACGCTGGGCCGGATGGTTGCGCAAGAAGCCGGTGCCCTTGCCGGCGGTCAAGGCGGTCTGCGTCGCTTGGAGAACCAGGGTATTGGCATGGCCGCGCAAGGCCGTCGCCTGTTCGGGCGTCCCCTCGCCGTCGGCCAGACGGTGCATGTCGGAAACGAGGCTTTGCCGGGTCGCTTCCAGGCGTTCGGCGATCGGCTGGAGTTCCGGGCGCGTCTCGGCTTCCTGGTGCAAGAAGCGCGTGGCCGCGCCCGTCAACCCGAGGGCCAGGCACGATGTCTCCAGACCGCCGGCGCCGATGCGGCTGGGGGCGGCCAGCTTGTCGGTCGGCTCTTGCAATAACCAGCGGCGTTCGATGGCGACTTCCTCGCAGACGACCTCCGTCGTCAGCGAGCCTTGCAGGGCCATCAGGTCGAGCGGCGCGCCGACGCGCAAACCGGGCGTCTCGCGCGGGATGACCGCGAGGAGAAGCCGGCCGTCCTCGAGCGCGGCGCCGGTGACGAGCAGGTCGGCGCAGGCGGCGCCCGTCACCCAGGGCATGGAGCCGTTGAAGACGAAACGGTCGCCCTCTTCGCGTACCATTAACGCCGCCCGGCCATGCTGCCGTGAAGTCGTCAGCTGCGACAGGCCGACGGTGGCGAACGTTGCGCCGCTCGCCAGCGACGGCAGCAAGCCACGCATGAGCGTTTCGTTGCCGCTATCGAGGATGCGGCGGACGGCGGCCTCGCGCTGGCTGAGGATGAAGCTGCTCGTCAGGCAGACGCCGGCCAGCTGCGCGTAGCCGTCGAGCAGGGCGTGGCGATCGAGGCCAACGCCGCCGCATTCCGACGGGATGCTCCACGTCAGCACGCCGCCGCTGCGCAGCGCTTGCCAGGAGGCGGCGGGCCAGTGCGGATCGGCGTCGGCGGCGGCGGCGTGGGCCGCGAGTTCGTCGAGTACGTCCGGGGGAATGCTCATCGCTTTCTCCAGAAGAGCGGCGCGCGGCGACTTCTGGCCTCTTGTCCGCCGCCAACCAATGCTATCCTAGCAACGTGGGCGTGGGGTTGCTGTCGATGGGGACAGTCCCCTGGGGGTGCCAGACCGATGCGGAGCTTCGGGCATGGGCGGTGTCCACGAATTGCTGACCACGCTCGACAAGCACGGCCTCGCCGAAAGCAATTTCCTGGGCGTGCTCAACGTGCTGATCGGCCGTCAGGTGCGCCGCGCCGACGGCGGCGTCGTGTCGGCCGGCGCGACCTGGCGCGAACTGGCGGCCGAGTTGAAGAAAATCCGCTGGGACAAGGAAGCGGTGCGCGAGTTGGGACTTAACCCCAAGGCGCTGCCGCCGCGCGACCGCGAACGCTACTGGTACGTGGCCATCGCTCAGGGGCAAGTCGATTCCGCCCAGGCGACCGCGGCGGGCGACCGGCTGGCGGGGCAATTGGAAGCCGTGGGATACGTCGTGGGACCGGCGCCGCGGGGGTGATTTTGTTTAGCGACGCTGCTCTGTAAATAACCTGGCGAGCGGGGGGCGGTTGGCCCCCCGCCGCCACAAAGAGTGCGGCAACCCCCCCCACCCCCACAGAAAACAATTTTTTAACCTGGCGGGGGCACGCG
>JBBSES010000239.1:0-7093 GCA_038239465.1 Gemmatales bacterium | reverse complement strand
GATAAACCCCGCCGCTCGTCTTCGGACAGACGCTTCCAGGCCACGCGATTGGACAACCGCCTCCCCGTTCACTTCACATATTTTCGAAACTTCTGCGGCATGGGCGTCAGGTCCGTCGGCACGGAAGCAGCTTTGAACGCCGGCAGCGATAAGGCCGGCAGCGCCGAAGCCCTCGGGGAGCCTATCACGCCGCGCAATCCCCCCAGTAAGTCATTCACCGACTGGTAGCGCCGGTCCGGGTCGGCGTCCATGGCCTTCAGGATCACCGACATGACTTCGAGCGGCACCGGCTTGTGCAACGCCTCGAAGCGGATCGGCTCCGGCGGTTTGGTGAGCTGCTTGGAGAGGACTTCCGCCGTGCTCCGGCCCCGGTAAGCCGGCTGTCCGGCGATGAGGTAGTAGAGGATGCCCCCGAGCGAATAGATGTCCGCGCGGGCATCCACGTCCGCCGCGCCGTGGATCTGCTCCGGCGACATGTAGCCGCAGCTGCCGAGCAAAGCTCCGTTCTGCGTCAAGCCTTCCGTGTCCTCCAACAGCTTGGCGATGCCGAAGTCCAGTACCTTGACGAGCGGGCCGCCGTCCGCAACGCTCGCCAGAAAGATGTTGGCCGGCTTGAGGTCGCGATGCACGATGTTTAGCCGATGCGCGGCGCCGACGCCGGCACAAATCTGTGCCATGAGAACGAATACCACATCCGTCGCCAGCCCTTTGTCGCTGGGCACCACGCTTTCCAGGGTGCAGCCTTCGAGAAAATCCATGACGATAAACATCATGCCTGCGTCGGTGGTGCCGAACTCGATGAGATTGACGACGTTGGGATGCTTCAACTTGCTCAGCAGTCGGGCCTCGCGGACGAATCGCCTGGCGAGGTGGCTCTGGTTGGAGTTGATCGTCTTGATGGCGACAATACGGCCCGAAGATAGCTCGGTGGCCTGGTAGACCGTGCCCATGCCGCCCTTCGCCAGCTGCTCGGTAACGCGGTACTTTCCTTGCAGAACCTGTCCGAGGAGTTGATCGGTTTCCGCGGCGCCACTGAGAGTTTCTGACTGAAGCATCGTTGAATCCTTGCGCGAAAGGGAAATTCGCCCTACGGAGGCCGCTGTCGGCCTTCACCTCCCTTTCCGGGAAGCGAGGCGCGGAATGCCTGCTTCCCCAAGCCCGAAAATAATAGTTTCATGCAGGAGCATTCGCGTTTTTCCGTGGAACCGAGGGTCCGTGGCCGGTGGCCAGGCAAATAAAATGCCCGTGAACTGCATGAGCCATGCGGTCGGCACTCGATTATTCCCCTCGAATCATGACGGCTCCCTCTCCACCAATCGCCCACCCTCCCAGGGACACCCCCTTGGCGGCGGCGCCAAGGGGTGCGATCCTTCTGGCTACCCAAGGACTCCATTGCAGGGAAGCGGCCGACGGCCAGACCCAAGGAAACGGGCGCATCGTAAAGTATTTCGGCGTATGGTACGATTTTTCCTTTTCCCTTTTTCTCTCTGGCGCCGTTGGAGGTCCCGTGAGCGATCTTTGCGTTGTCGGCAGCGTCAACATCGATCTCACCTTTCACACCACTCGACTGCCGCTCCCCGGAGAGACGTTGACGGGGCGATCTTTTCACTTCGGCTTCGGCGGCAAGGGAGGCAACCAGGCGGTCCAGGCCGCCCGCTTGGGGGCGCGGGTCAAACTCGTCGCCTGTATCGGGCGAGACGCTTTCGTCGAGCAGACGCTCAAACACTACCGCGAAGAGGGCATCGATACGTCGCACCTGCGGATTGACGAAGCTGGTCATTCCGGCGTGGCGGCAATTGTCGTCGATGATTCGGCCCAGAATTGTATTCTGGTCGTTCCCGGAGCGAACGCCGCTCTATCGACGGCGGATGTGCGTCGCGCGGCGGAGGCCATCGCCTCGTCGGCTCTGCTGCTTTGTCAGCTGGAGGTGCCCATCGAGACGACGCTACACGCTTTCCGCGTCGCTCGCGCCGCGGGCGTGCGAACCGTACTCAATCCCGCGCCCGCGGCGGCCGTGCCCGACGAACTCCTTCGTCTCACCGATTTATGCATTCCCAATGAAACGGAGATGCACATACTGAGCGGCCGACCCGTGACGACGCTGGAGGAGGCAGAGGCGGCCGCCCAGGTCTTGCGAACCCGAGGACCGGGGACGGTGATCGTGACGCTGGGGAGCCGAGGCGCCTTATTGGTCAACGCCACCACGACGCTGCATGTGGCGCCGCCTCGGGTGAACGCGGTGGACACAAGCGGCGCGGGCGACTCCTTTATCGGGGCACTGGCGGCGTCATGGGCGGAAAGGCTGTCGCTGGAGGAAGCGATGCGGCGCGCAAGCATGATCGCCGCGTTGTCGGTGACTCGAGTCGGCACCCAAAGTGCTTTTCCGCGAAAGGCGGAAGTAGATCGGTTCGCTCACCAGGAGCGGGATTGATGTTCGCGCGCGAGCCGAACGCCGCGGGTCATTCGATATAGTTTTCGACGTCCCCTTTTCCGCCTCCCGTTCCTTGGACCGCTAGGCCAGGATCCCCTTCGTCACCGTTCCCGACACGTCGGTCAGGCGGAAATCGCGGCCCGAGTAACGATAGGTCAGTTTCTCGTGGTCGATGCCCATGAGGTGCAAGAGGGTGGCGTGCAGGTCGTGGACGTGCATCTTGTCCTCGACGGCGGCGAAGCCGAAGTCGTCGCTGGCGCCGTAGGCCAGGCCGCCCTTGAAGCCGCCGCCGGCCACCCAGACCGAAAAGCCGTGGTTGTTGTGGTCGCGTCCCTTGGCCCCTTCGGACGACGGCGTCCGGCCAAACTCACCGCCCCACAGGACGATGGTGTCGTCGAGCAGGCCGCGCGATTTCAAATCTTTCAGCAGCGCCGCGATCGGTTTGTCGGTCTGCTGGGCGAGCTTACGGTGGTGCTGGATGTCGTCGTGGTTGTCCCACGGTTGGCCGTCGCCGGTGAAAATTTGCACGACGCGGACGCCGCGCTCCACCAGGCGCCGGGCCGTCAGGCAGGCGTCGGCGAACGCGCCGGAACCGTAGAGGTCGCGCGTCGGCTTGGTCTCGCGGGCCAGGTCGAAGACTTCCTGCGCCTCGAACTGCATGCGGAAGGCCATCTCCAGGGATTGGATGCGGGCTTCGAGCGGATTGTCCTTGCCGCCGCGCTGTTGCAGGTGCAACTCGTTCATCTGCTTGAGCAGGTCGAGTTGCTCGCGCTGGGCGTTACGGGAGAGATAGTTGTTGGACAGGTGCTGCAACACGCTCTTGGGATCGATGCGGCTATTGTTGATGTGGGCGCCCTGGTAGATGCCGGGCAGGAAGCTGTTGCTCCACAGCTGCGGGCCGACGACGGGCTTGCCGGGACACATGACGACGAAGCCGGGCAGGTTTTGGTTCTCGGTGCCGAGGCCGTAGACGAGCCAGGAACCCATGCTCGGCCGGGTCGGTTGCGTTTCGCCGCTGGTCATCATGAGCAGCGACGGTTCGTGATTGGGCACGTTGGTGTGCATCGAGCGGATGACGCAGATGTCGTCGATGCAGGAGCCGATCTCCGGGAAAATTTCGCTGACCTCGATGCCGCTCTGCCCGCGGCGGTGGAACTCGAAGGGCGACATCATCAGGCCGCCGGTGGAGCGTTCGGTTTTGAGGATGCCGGCGGGCGGCTTTTGGCCGTGGTATTTCTCGAGTGCCGGCTTGGGGTCGAAGGTATCGACCTGCGACGGGCCGCCGTTCATGAAAACGTGGATGAGGCGCTTGGCCCTGGGCGGAAAGTGGGCGATCTTGGGGGCTAGCGGATTGACGGCCGGCGCGGGGGCTTCGGCGGCGAGAAGGCCCTTGTCGGCGAGGACGTTGGCCAGGCCGATGACGCCGACGCCGGTGCCGACGCGCTGGAGCATGGCGCGGCGCGAGATCGCTTCCGTGGGGATGAGACGCTGCATGACCACACTCCCGGAAATCAATCGAGGTAGAGGAATTCATTGCCGCCGAGCAGCACTTGGGCGAAGCGTTCCCAGCGCGTCAGTTTGTTCTTGCCCGGCTCCTCGGCGGGGTCGGCGGCGGCGAGAAAGCGCGTCGCCAGCTGAAGTTCCGCGTCGCCGGCCGGTCGGCCATAGGCCAGCTGGAAGAGGCGTTGCACTCGTTCGCCTTCGTCCTTCGTGTCGGCCTGCGCGCGGGCGGCTAGCGCCTTGGCCTGATCGACCACGAACGGGCTATTGAGCACGAAGAGCTGCTGTTGCGGCACCGTGGTTTCCGTGCGTTTCTCGCTGCTGATGTTGGCGTCGGGAAAGTCGAAGAGACGCAGCAAGCCATTCAGTTCGTGGCGGCTCACTTTGGCATACACGGTGCGCCGCGCGTTGCCGCCGTTGAGGTCGAAGGTGGCGCCGCCGATAGTGCGGTCGAGTTTGCCCGAGACGGCGAGCAGCGAATCGCGCCACGATTCGATATCGAGGCGCCGGCGGTTCATGCGCCAGAGCAGGCGATTGTCGGCATCGACCTCGGCGTTCTTGTCGTCGCTTGCCGTGCTGAGTTGATAGGTGGCCGACAGCATGATTTCGCGGTGCATGGCCTTGATCGACCAGTTCGATTCCACGAAGCGACTGGCCAGATAATCGAGCAATTCAGGGTGCGTGGGGCGTTCGCCGAGTTGTCCGAAGTTGCTGGGCGTGCCGACCAGACCGCGGCCAAAGTGGTTCATCCACAGGCGATTCACCATGACGCGCGCCGTCAAAGGGTTATCCCTGCTGGCGATGGCGTCGGCTAACTCGCGCCGGCCGCTACCCGTTCCGAAGGGCGTCGGCGCATCGCCCGCGAGGATGCGCGGGAAGCGGCGCGGGGCCGGTTCGCCGAGCTTGGCCGGGTTGCCGCGCACGTAGACTTTCATTTCGATGGGGTTGCTCTCGCTCAATGCGTGGGCAATCGGGAACTTGGCGTCGAGCTTGGCGGGGCTTTCCTTCTCCATCTCCATGAGCTTGCGGCGCATCTCGACGAGGCGTTCGCGTTTCTCGGGCGGCAGCTTGGCCTTGAGTTCGTCTTCCGAGGGAGCGAAGAGTCCCTTGTCGCCGAAGAGGGCGGTCATGACGGCCGTCTTGTCCTTGTCGGCCGGCGGCATTTTCTCGGCGAGGATTTCCTGGACGTGTTTTTGAAACGCCTGGGCGGCCGTGGCCACGTCTTCCTCGGTCGCGGCCGCTCCGGTCCCGCCGCGCGGCAATTGCCGCCAGCCGTCCAGCGCCTTGAGCTTCGGGTTGCCTTCGAGGTATTTCACCCAGCGGTCGAGCGTGGCGACGTGCAGTTTGTCCTGCTTCGCCTGTTCGCCGACCGACCACTTGGCGTTGTCGCGCTTGCGCGCCTGATACGTCCAGGTCGCCTGCATGTAGCGGGCAATCTCGCCGGCATGTTCTTGACGCAAGCCGTCGCGTTCGACCGCGACGAACTGATTCACTTCTTTCGTGAGGGCATCGACCAGCTTGCGGCCTTCCTGATACTTGGCGATTTCCTCGCCGGTGGCCAGCGGCAGGTTGGCGAGCTTGGTACTGAAGAAGACGCCGGCCAGCGAGTAGTAATCCTGCGTCGGGATCGGGTCGAACTTGTGGTCGTGGCAGCGAGCACAGCTAACAGTCAATCCCAGGAAGCCGCGGGTCACGGTATCGACGCGGTCGTCCAGTTCGTCGGCGATGGCGCGGGCGGCGTCGGTGTTCTTGTAATACTGGGCGCCCAGGCCGATAAAGCCGAGGGCCGGCAGCTGCTTAAGGCGTTCGCTCTCGTCGGTTTCGATCAGGTCAGCGGCCAGCTGCAGTTTGATGAAGCGGTCGTAGGGCATGTCTTGGTTGAAGGCGGACACCACCCAATCCCGATAGCGCCAGGCGCTGGTATTGGGCGTCACCGCGAAGGTATGCGCCTGGTCCTCGGCATAGCGGGCCACGTCGAGCCAGTGCCGGCCCCAGCGCTCGCCGTAATGCGGCGATTGGAGAAGCCGATCGATGACGGTCTCGAAGGCTTGCGGCGTCTCGTCCTTGACGAAAGCATCCACTTCCTCGGGTGTCGGCGGCAGACCGATGAGGTCGAAGGTAGCCCGGCGGATCAGCGCCCGCTTGTCGGCGGTGGCCACGGGACGCAGCTTTTCCGCTTCCAGGCGCGCGAGGACGTAGTTGTCGATGCCGTTCTTCGGCCAAGCGGCGTTTTGTACCTTCGGCAGATCGCCTTTGCGCGGCGGCTGAAACGCCCAGAACTGCCGGGCCGCGGCCCAGTCGATTTCCTTGGTCAGCACCGGCTTGCCGTCGCGCGGGTCGGGCGCTCCCATGTCCACCCACTTGACGAAATCGGCGATGGCCGCGTCGGGCAGCTTCTTTTTGGGCGGCATTTTGAGTTCTTTATGGTGCAGCGCCTGAACGAGCAGGCTGTCCTTCGCCTTGCCGGGCACCAGCGCCGGGCCGGTATCGCCGCCCTTGAGGACGGCTTCCTTGCTATCGAGGCGCAGGTTGCCGCGCTGTTTCTCGGCGCCGTGGCACGATATACATTGCTCGACCAGCACGGGACGGATTTTCGCCTCGAAGAAGGCGATGCCGGCGGGGTCCGGTTCCGCGGCGCGCGCGGCAGGGGCGGAAACGACGAGGCAAGCGATGCCCAGGACGGTGGGGAGCAAGCGTTTCATGTGACTCACCTCGGTCGGCCAACCGGGAGTCGCCGGGGAGGGCGACGGTGGGAGGATGCGATCCATCCCGGAGGCACTGGCTTCGTGGTGTCGCTCCGCGGGGAGGCGTGGCAGGATGGCGTCAGGCGCGGGCTTCGTTCATCTATGATAGAAGTGTACCGCAATCGGTTCCAGGATCGCCAGCGGATTGTGGGCGATTTTGGGAAGATTGTGGGAAGCCAATAACCCTATTGCTTGGCGTGTAATTCTTCTGACGCTCCTTCGTCGGCCCCTGCCGGGGCCGGAGAGGCGGGCGTCGGTTTCCACGGGTTGCGCTTCGCTTCACCCGTGGCTACATTCGCGTGCCCCTACCGGGGCGAAGATGGATTGAGGGGTACGGGTTCCACGGGTTGCGCTGCGCTTCACCCGTGGCTCCATGCGTGCGCCCCTACCGGGGCGAAGAAGGTAGCGGTCTTTTGCG
>JBBSES010000238.1:0-7100 GCA_038239465.1 Gemmatales bacterium | reverse complement strand
CGGGGCGCTTACGCGGCCCCGCTCGCCGGGGCGCGTCTGAACGACAAAGGGTTACTTGATCTCGATCCGATACGGCACCGTCGCCCAGACGGCGACGCCGCGCGTTTGCAGCATCGCGTCCAAGGACCGCAGCTGCTGGGTGAACTCGGGGAAGTCGCGCAGCACGGCCTTCATGACCGGCGCCGTCAGCTTTTCCTCGACGCCCTTGCCCTCGACCAGGGAATCGAGGAAGGAGCGCGGCCGCGGCAGGATGAGCAGTTCCATCTCCTGCCCCTTGTTGCCGCTGGCGTCCTTGGCGGCGTCGATGGCGTCGCTCAGGGTGCCGAGTTCGTCGATGAGGCCATTTTCCTTGGCTTGCCGGCCGGTCCAGATACGGCCGCTGGCCAGCTTTTCCAGTTCCGGCCGCGTCATCGCCTTGCCGGCCTTCTTGCGGCCTTCGAGGGCTTTCGTCAAGAACTGGTCGTAGGTGTCCTCGATGAGCGAGCCCATCGCCTTGCGTTCCGTGGCGCTAAACGGCTTGCTGACCGAGAAGATGCCGGCGTTGGCGCCGCGGGTGATCGTCTCCGATTTCAGACCGACCTTCTCTTCGAGACCGCCCACGACGAGTTTCATGCCAAAGACGCCGATGGAGCCGGTCAGCGTGCCCGGCTCGGCGAAGATCTTCTGCGCGGGCATGGCGATGTAGTAGCCGCCGCTGGCCGCGGTGTCGCCCATGCTGGCGATGACCGGCTTCTTGCACGCCTTGAGTTCCGCCCAGATGAGATCGCTGGCCAGGGCCGAGCCGCCGGGGCTGTCGATGCGCAGCACGATGGCCTTGACGGTCTTATCCTGCTCGGCCTTCCGGATCGCCTCGACCATCGTCGTCGAGCCGACGGTATGGCCACCGAGGATGCTCTCGCCCCCCTTGCCGGTCATGATCTGCCCGACCGCGTAGATGAGCGCCACCTTCGGCTTGGTCGAGACGTTCAGTTTCGCCGGCGCGAACAGCTTCATCAGGGCAAAGGGATTGGAGAAATCGACCTCGTCGCGCTTGCTTTGGCCGTAGTCCTTGATCACCGTCACCTTGTCGGCCTTGATCGACTTCTTTATGTCGTCGCGGAAATCGTCGGGATAGGCGACGCGCTCGATCAGGCCGAGGCTCTGCGCTTTTTTGGCCGTGTACGGGGCGGCGTCGATCATTTTCTTGACGACGTCCGGCGTCCACTTCTTCTCGGGCCGCGACTTGATGATGACGTCGATGTAGCTCTTGTCGAAGTAATCGTCGATGACGCTTTCGAGTTGCTCGCGGTTTTCCTTACTCAAGGTGGTGCGCGTGAACGGCTCGACGGCCCCCTTGTAGTCGCCCATCTTGAGGACGTCGGCCTCGATGCCGATCTTGGCGAGCATGTCCTTGTAAAAAGTAATTTCGGCCTGCAAGCCGGTGGCCATCAGCCAGCCGCCTTCGGGCAGGCAGACCTCGTCGCAAGCCAGGGCGACGAGATAGTCCTTGCCGGTGCCCATTTCGAGGTAGGCGTAGGCCTTCTTGCCGGCGGCGCGGAAGTCGGCGATGGCGCGGCGCAGCTCATCGACCTTGCCCCAGCCGATGGCGAGGCCGTCGAGTTGCAGATAGAGGGCGCGCACGTCCTTGGCGTCTTTTGCCTTCTTGATGCGGTCGAGCTTGGTCTTGAAGTTCTCGGTGCCGCCGCCGAAGAGTGGTTCCGTGGAAACCGGCTCCTCGCTGAGGCCGCCGCTGAGGCGGATATGGGCGACGTGGGCCACGGTTTCGTCGGCGGCGTGGGCGGGCGGCGCGGCGACAAAGACGACAACGGCCACGGCGGCCAGCTGCCAGGTGCGTTTGGTCACGAGTTCGGTCTCCATCCAGAGAAAGAGGAGCGCGGGCGAGCGGTGGGTTATTCGTAAACTACCCCTGAGTGTTTTACCCGTGTTTCATTCGTGGCTCAACATTTCCGCCTCTTTCCCCAGCCGCGTCGGCCGCTTAGAATCTTCCTCATTCGTAACCGCGCGGCCATTGTGGCACGGAGAATTTACCCCTTCGGGGTAAATGCGAACTGTTTCCCTAACCGCGCCGTTGGCAAAATCCCCCCCCGCCCTCCCCGTTTCGAGGTGGCCATGCGTTCCCTTGCCCGCTTTCGCCGGATGGCAACTCTCGTGCCGGCCCTGCTGCTCGTCGGCACCGGCTGCACGAATCGCGGTGCCGCTCCCGTGGAGATGCCGCCCCCCGTGGTCCGCGTGGCCCTGCCCAAGCAACGGGTCGTCACGGAATATCAGATTTTCACCGCGCGCACCCAGGCGTCGCAGTCGGTGCAAGTGATGCCGCGCGTCACGGGATATCAGGAGGCGATCAAGTTCAAGGACGGCGACGAAGTCCGCAAGGACTCCGTGCTGTTCGTCATCGACAAGCGGCCTTACAAAGCGGCGCTCGACCTGGCTGAGGCCGACCTGTCGTTCGCCAAGGCATCCACCGCCAAGGCGCGGGCGGAATACGACATCGGCCTGCGCGTGCAGAAGCAAGACCCCACCGCCATCAGCGAGCAGGAGATCGCCAAGCGCAAGGGCAGCTGGGAGCAGGCGGTAGCCACTATCGGCGAGGCCAACGCCAAGCTCGACAACGCGAAGCTCAATTACAGCTGGTGCGAGGTGACGGCCCCCTTCGCGGGCAGGGTCAACCGCCACTTCACCGATGACGGCGCCCTCATCGAGCAGAACAAGACGGTGATGACGAACATCGTCGATATTCGGCCCGTATGGGCCTATTTCGACGTGGACGAACACACGCAGATGAACATTCAAAGGCTGGTGCGCGCGGGCGAAATCCCGTCGGCGCGGACGCAGCCGCCCAGCCCGGAAAAGATCGTCCTGCTCTACTCCAATCCCTGGACCTTCCTGGCCGCCGCCTGGCCGACCGCCGTGCGCGTGGAGATGGCTTTGGGCGCGCAGAACAACTATCCCTTCGCCGGGCATATCGATTTCGTCAGCAATCAGCTCGACCCGACCACCGGCTCGATCCGCGTCCGCGCCGTGTTTCCCAACCAGGACGAGATGATTCAATCCGGCCAGTTTGGCCGCATCCGCGCTCCGGTCGGTCCGGAGCATAACGCCTTGCTCGTCGATGACCGCGCCGTCGGCACCGACCAGGGGCAGAAGTACGTCCTCGTCGTCAACGACCAGACTGTGGTCGAATATCGTGCCGTGGACGTCGGCCAAATCTTCGACGGTCTGCGCGAGGTCAAGCGCGAACGCACTCTGTTTGAGACAGGGCCGGACGGCAAGGAGACCCAGCGCAAGGTAACGGCGCTGGCGGCGACGGATCGCATCATCGTCGAGGGATTACAACGCGTGCGGCCCGGCGCCAAGGTGGACCCGCATTTGATCGACATGGAAACCTGGCTGATGGAAGCGGCGGCGCCCAAGGGAGTGCCGACCACGGGCAAGAAGCCGCCGAATAATAAGCAATAATAACCGTTCGCTAATCCCGGCGAGCGTCGAGCCGTAAGGCCGACGTGGTAGTTACTTAACACGTCGGGCTTACGCCTCGACGCTCGCCTGAATGGTTTCCGTCCTACCCCGCTCGAAGGAGTTTCGATGCTCTCGCGCTTCTTCGTGGACCGCCCCATTTTCGCCTGGGTGCTTTCGATCGTCATCGTCCTCGCGGGCGGCGTGACGCTGCTCACGCTGCCGATCGCGCAGTACCCGCCCGTGGTGCCGCCCACGATTTCCGTCACCGCCAACTATCCCGGCGCGAGCGCCCAGACGGTGGCCGCCACGGTCGGGCAGCCGATCGAGGAGCAGATCGTCGGCGTCGAGGGCATGATCTACATGTCTTCCACGTCCACCAACAACGGCAATTACACGCTGACCGTCTCCTTCGAGGTCGGCACCAACATTCACGACGCGCTCATGTTAGTGCAGACGCGCGTGCAATTGGCCATGCCGCAGCTGCCGCCGGTCGTGCAAAAGCAAGCCGTCAACGTGCAGATGAAGTCGCCCAATATCTTGCTAGCCGTCAACATCATCTCTCCCGACGGCCGTTACGATCCGCTCTACTTGAGCAATTATGCCGAGATCAATATCTTCGACGAAATCTCGCGGCTGCCCGGTGTCGGCCTCGTCACCTTCCTGGGCCAGCGCCAGTACAGCATGCGCGCCTGGCTCGACCCGCAGAAAATGGCCTCGCTCAACCTGACCGCCAGCGAGGTCATGCAGGCGATTTCGCAGCAAAACGTCGAGGTCGCCGCCGGCAACGTCGGCCAGCAACCCGTTCCCCAGGGACAGACGTATCAACTCGTCCTCAACGCCCTGGGACGATTGACGACGCCGGAGCAGTTCGGCAGCATCGTCGTCAAGGAAGGCAAAGAGGGCCGATTGGTTTACCTGCGCGACGTGGCCCGCCTCGATCTCGGGCCGCAAAATTCCGACATCAACTGCGTTCTAACGCGCAACGTCGATGGCAAGGTCGAACGCATACCGGCGATTGGTCTTGCGGTCTTCGCGCTGCCGCAGGCCAACTCGCTCGACGTGGCCAACCGGGTCATGAAGAAAATGGAGCAACTGTCCAAGCGCTTCCCGCAAGGCATTTCCTGGCTCGACGCCTACGACACCACGCCCTTTATCAAGCACTCTGTCTACGACGTCTTCAACACCATTTTCATCGCGGCACTCCTGGTCATTGTCGTCGTCATGGTGTTCATCCAGGATTGGCACGCCATGCTCTTGCCGATCATCGACATCGTCGTGTCGCTCATCGGCACCTTCCTCGTCATGAAGATGCTCGGCTTCTCGCTCAACAACCTCTCGTTATTTGGATTAGTGCTGGCCGTCGGCATCGTCGTCGATGACAGCATCGTCGTCGTCGAGAATATCGAGCGCTGGATGGGCATGGGACTGCCGGCGAAAGAGGCGACCGTCAAGGCGATGGACGAGATTACCGGGCCGGTCATCGGCATCACGCTCGTCCTCTCCTCCGTGTTCATCCCCGTCGCGTTCATGCCCGGTCTGACCGGCGAGTTCTTCAAACAATTCGCGTTGACCATCGCTTGCTCGACGATCATCTCCGCGACCAATGCCCTGACGATGGCCCCGGCACGGGCGGCGGCGTGGATCAAGCCGCACAAAAAGGGGGAACACCGCGAGGCGTTGCCGCGCGTCGCCTATCTCGCCCTGTTCGGATTCGTGACGTGCGCGCTGCTGCTGCCGCGCTTTCCCATTGCTATCCCGTCGTTCACTGGCAAGCCTGGATGGAATCCAATGGCTGCCACGGCCGCCCATTGGGGCATCCAGATAGCGGTGTACGCCCTGTTTTTCCTGCCCGGCGCCATCGTCGGTTGGATCGTCGGGCCATACGCCGAGCGCCTGCTCGAAGGATTCTTCGGCCTGTTCAATCGATTCTTCGACGCCTTCGCCGAGGGGTACACGCGGCTGGTCGGCCTGGCCTTGCGTCTGAGCTTCATCGTGATTTTGCTCTACGTCGGCTGCCTGGCCCTGACCGGATTCGGCTTCGCCACCTCGCCGACCGGCTTCATCCCGGAGCAGGATCAGGGCTATTTGCTGGTCAACGTCGAACTGCCCGACGCGGCCTCGGTGCAGCGCACCGATAAGATGTTGGACC
This sequence comes from Gemmatales bacterium, assembly GCA_038239465.1. Lineage (GTDB taxonomy): Bacteria > Planctomycetota > Planctomycetia > Gemmatales > Gemmataceae > JBBSES01. Next base: position 1,495 of record JBBSES010000238.1, on the reverse strand, counting down.
AATTGGCGGAGATCGCCCTGAAGGTGCCCGGCGTCCATCACACGATGAACGTCTCCGGCTTCTCGGCCTTCTTCCAGTGCGACTCGTCCAACTGGGGCACGATCTTCGTCGTGCTGGACGACTTCGATAAACGCAAGACGCCAGAAACGCAGGCCGCCGCCATCATTCGCCGGCTCAACATCGAATACCACCAGAAGGTGTTGGGCTGCCGGGCCGCGGTCTTCGGCGCGCCGCCCGTGCCTGGCCTCGGGCAAGGCGGCGGCTTTCAAATGCAGCTGGAAGACCGCACCGGCCTCGGCCTCCAAGCCCTGCAAGAAGTGACCGAAACGATCGTCGAGAAAGCCAACGCCCAGCCGGGATTGGCCAACGTCTTCACCACCTTCAAGGCCAACACGCCGCAGCTGTTCATCGACATCGACCGCGAGAAGGCCAAGCAGATGGGCGTTTCGCTCAACGATATCTTCACGACGCTGAACGTTAACATGGGGTCGGTGTACGTCAACCAGTTCAACGAGTTTGGCCGCATCTGGCAGGTCAACGTCCAGGGCGAGGGGAAATACCGCACCTCGGCCAGCGACTTGCAATTGCTCTACGTCAAAAACAACCAGGGGGACGCCGTGCCGTTGGCGTCTTTGATCACCGTGCGGCCCATCGCCGGGCCGGTCTTCGTCATGCGCTACAACGACACCAACTCGGCGGCCATCAACGGCGGCACCCGACCCGATTTCAGTTCCGGCCAGGCCATCGACTTGATGCAAAAACTCTGCGACGAGAACATGCCCGCCGGCATGGTCTACGAATGGACCAATTTAAGCTATCAGCAGGTGACGGCCGGCAATAGCGGCCTGTTCATCTTCGGGTTCGCCGTCGTCTTGATCTTCCTGGTGTTGGCCGCCATGTACGAAAGCTGGGGACTGCCGTTCGCCATCATCCTGGTGGTGCCGATGTGCCTGCTCAGTTCCATCGCCGGCCTGGTGTGGATCGCGCGGATGCCGATCGACATTTTCAGTCAGATCGGCTTCGTCGTCCTCGTCGGCCTGGCCGCCAAGAACGCGATCCTGATCGTCGAGTACGCCAAGGAAAAGCGTCTCGAAGGGATGCCGCGGCGCGAGGCCACGCTGCTGGCGTGCAAGCTGCGTTTACGGCCTATTTTGATGACGTCGTTCGCCTTCATCCTGGGCGTCTATCCCCTGGTGGTGGCCACCGGCGCCGGCTGGGAAATGCGCCATTCTTTGGGCACGGCCGTCTTCAGCGGCATGATCGGCGTCACGTTGTTCGGCATCTTTTTAACGCCGGTGTTCTACTATGTCATCAGCGCCATTGGCGATACCAAACCGCCGGAGCCGGCGCCGACGGCATCGGTGGACGGCAATCATGTGGTAGGGGCGAAGGAGACGATAGCGCAGCCGATGCCGGATGGGACGGCGTCGTAGCGTTCGCGGGGGGGGGGGGGGGGGGGGGGGGGGGGGGGGGGGGGGGGGGGGGGGGGGGGGGG
>JBBSES010000237.1:0-7100 GCA_038239465.1 Gemmatales bacterium | reverse complement strand
GGTCGGTGCCGCAGACGCCGCCGCCCCAGATGCGGCCCTGGCGCTGGCGGGCCGGTTCGTCGCCGTCGCCGAAGCCGACGAGCAGCGCTCCCCTGGCTTTGGCGAGCTTGTGGCCCTTTAACGTGACGTTGGCGCGGGTGGTCGTCGGCACGACGTTGTGCGTGGTGTCGTAGTTGTACAGCCAGCAATCTTGGAGATAGCCGCCGCGCAGGTCGGTCGTCTTGCTCCCCTCGGGCAAGGACACTTCGATGTCGAGAGGATCGCCCTTGCGGGCGCCGGCGGGGATGAGGGCCGAGAGCAGCACCAGGGAAGTATCCTTGGACTCAAGGATTTCCTTCGTGTTGTTGATGCCACGCTGTTTCAAGTCGCTTTCGAGCAAAGTGCGGAAGCTGCCGGGCGGGGCGCCGCCGCCGGTGCCGGCGAGGCCGGTGACGAGGCCGACGCCGCTGACCGGGATGGGGTCGGCGTTATCGACGGCGGTCACGTCGCCGACGGTCTTGACCTCGGCCTCCTTCTCCAGTTCCTCGGCCGACTGGAACCGCGTTTGCGCTTGCTGGCAGCCAATCAGCCCGAGCAAGACGAACATGCCGGTGGCGGCGCGAAGGTTCATGGCCCCCGTCCTTCCTGGCCCACGCCATCCGCGCGTTTTCTCGCGCGGGGCGCATGGCGATGCGAAAATTTGTCTCAAGAAGGCGGGACCATAAGAAGCGAGGCGCGTAGCGTCAAGGCCGAATTGCGAAAGGCCCGCGATCAGAACGGCATGGGGATATTCAGCGCGTTCATCAGGGTGGGAATAAGGTCGAAGCGAGTGGCGCCGAGGGCGCCGGCGACCCCGCCGAAGAGCCCGGCCACGAAGAGACGCAGGGCTTTGCCGTCGTCCGACGCCTTGTTCATGTCGCCGGTAATTGAGCCGATGAGGGCACCAAAGACGATGCCCGTCACAATGCCCCCGATGAGGGGGCCGTTGGAAATATTCGGATACATGCGAGCCAGGATGCCGGCCAGAAAGCCGGCGAGAAGGCCCGCGAAGGTGCCGCCGATGATCGATAAGCAGCCCACGATATCTCCCCCGGTTGCCCCATAGCCCCTGGCGCGACGCACAACCTTCATTATGGCAACCGGAGTCGCGGACGCAATGGGCGGACGCGAATCGTCGTGGCCGGCCGGCCCCGCGGCGTTTACAATTCCTGCCGCCCTGAAAACCGGACACCTCCCCGCCGCGCGGCGGGTTCAGGCACAGGAGTTCGTCGCATGTCGTCTCCCCAAGCGAATATCACCAGCGTCCTCAAGGAAACGCGCGTCTTCGCGCCGCCGCCGGAGTTCGCGGCGCAAGCGCACGTCGGCAGCCTTGCCGAATACGAACGTCTCTGGCGCCACGCCAAGGATTCCCCGGAGGAGTTTTGGGCCGAGCAAGCCGAGTCGCTGGACTGGGCGCGCCGCTGGGATAAAGTCCTCGTCTGGGACGAGCCACATGCCCAATGGTTCGTGGGCGGCCAACTCAACGCTTGCCACAACTGCGTCGATCGCCATCTGACGAATGGCCGTAAAAACAAGGCCGCCATCATCTGGGAAGGTGAGCCGGGCGACACGCGCGTCCTTCGTTACCAGGACTTGCACCGCGAGGTGTGCAAGTTCGCCAATGCGCTGAAAAAGCTGGGCGTTGGTAAGGGCGACCGCGTGACCATCTACATGCCGATGGTGCCCGAGGCCGCCATCGCCATGTTGGCCTGCGCCCGCATCGGCGCCGTCCATTCCGTCATCTTCGGCGGCTTCAGCGCCGACGCCGTCGCCGACCGCAACAACGATGCCGGGGCGCGCCTCGTCATCACGGCCGACGGCGGCTGGCGCCGCGGCAAGGTCGTGCCTCTGAAACAAAACGTCGATGCCGCGCTCGACAAGTCGCCGACGGTCGAGAAGGTCGTCGTCTACAACCGCTGCGACCAGCCGGTGACGATGAAAGCGGGCCGCGATTTCTGGTGGCACGAACTGATGGCCGACGCCTCGGCCGATTGCCCCGCCGAGCCGCTCGACAGCGAAAGTCCCTTGTTCATCCTCTACACCAGCGGCTCGACCGGCAAACCGAAGGGCGTGCTGCACACCACCGGCGGCTATCTCCTGGGCACGTCGCTGACGCACAAATGGGCCTTCGACTTGCGCGAGGACGACACCTACTGGTGTACCGCGGACGTCGGCTGGGTGACGGGGCACAGCTACATCGTCTACGGCCCGCTGGCCAATGGCGCCACGACCGTCATGTACGAGGGCGCCCCGAACTATCCGCGCGAGGATCGCTTCTGGGCGCTGATCGAGAAGTACCGGGTGAACACGTTCTACACGGCGCCGACGGCCATTCGCGCCTTCATGAAGTGGGGCGACGACTGGCCGAAAAAGCACGACCTGTCGAGCCTGCGCCTGCTCGGCACCGTGGGCGAACCGATCAATCCCGAGGCGTGGATGTGGTATCACGAAGTCATCGGCGGCACCCGCTGCCCCGTGGTCGATACCTGGTGGCAGACCGAAACCGGCATGATCCTGATCGCGCCGCTGCCCGGTGCCATCGGCTCCAAACCGGGATCGGCGACGCGGCCCCTGCCCGGCGTGGTGGCCGAGGTCGTGGACAAGGCAGGGAACGCGGTGCCGGCCAACCAAGGCGGCTTGCTCGTCATCCGCCAGCCCTGGCCCGCCATGCTGCGCACCATTTACGGCGACGATCAGCGTTACCGCGACCAGTATTGGAGCCAGATTCCGCATTCGTACTTCACCGCCGACGGCGCCCGCCAGGACGAGGACGGCTACTTCTGGATTTTGGGCCGCGTGGATGACGTACTCAACGTGGCCGGCCATCGCCTCAGCACGATGGAAATCGAAAGCGCCCTCGTCAATCATCCGATGGTTGCCGAGGCCGCTGTCGTCGGCAAACCGGACGAAATCAAGGGCGAGGGGATTTCGTGCTTCGTCACCCTGCGAAGCGGCAACGCTCCCTCGGACGCGCTGAACAAGGAACTGCGCGACCATGTGGCGAAGGAGATTGGCGCCCTGGCGCGGCCGGACGAAATCCGGTTCACCGACGCGCTGCCCAAGACGCGCTCGGGCAAAATCATGCGCCGCTTGTTGCGCGACGTAGCGAGCGGCCGGCAGACGACGGGCGACACGACGACGCTGGAAGATTTGACGGTGCTGGCCAAGCTACGCGCGGAAGACGAATAAGAACGGCAGGAGTTTACCCACCCGTTTCCAATACCTGGGCGAGCGATGAGCCGTAAGGCCGACAGGGTAGCTGCTCGGCTGTCGGCCCTACGGCTCGACGCTCGCCCAGATCTACATTTTTGTCCACCAATCGCCCCCGTCGAATGCTCCGATCATGCCGCTCCTTCCCAGCATGCCTAATTTAACCGGACCAAAGTGCCATACATTTCCCTCAGTCTCTCTAGTTTACTATTGACGTATCTCCCCCCCAAATTTACTATCCAACTCACACGGCAAGCTTTGACAGGGATTGCCACACGGGACTGAGAAGCACGGGGCTATGAAGGCCATCATGAGCAGGCGCCTACTGCCGCTTCGAGCAAAGGATTCTTGGCTCCTCCTTCTCTCGGCTTCACGACGCAGTCATCGTTTCGACGGCGTTGAGGGTCGGGGTCCGTACCGGCATCCGTACCGCGAGTGGATAGGCTCCGGGCGCTAGGGATTCGTTCCTGAAACGCGTGGGTTGGCACCTTTTCGTTTTGTGGAGGTTTCGAATGTACAGTATCGTTCTGATGATGGCGCTGAGCACCAGCGCCGAAGCTCCGGCGGCTCATGGCTGCCACGGCTGCAGCGGCTGCAGCGGCTACTCCGGCTGCAGCGGCTACTCCAGCTGCCACGGTTGCCACGGCGGCCGTCGTCATCGCAGCCACGGCTGCTGCGGTGGCTACTCCAGCTGCCACGGCAGTTCTGGTAGCTACAGCTGCTCCGGCAGCTATGCTTGCGGCGGCGGAGCCGGCTATGCTTGCGGCGGCGGCGCGGGCTATGCTTGCGGCGGCGGCTCCGGCTATGCTTGCGGCGGTGGGGCTGGCTGCTACGGCGCCGTGCCGGCCGCTCCGATCGCTCCGGTGATGACTCCGGTCGCTCCGGAAGCGCCGAAGGAAAAGAAGGATATGCCGAAGGTCAAGGATCCGGTCGAGAAGGAAGTCAGCGCTCCGGCCACCATCCTGGTGAACCTGCCGGCCGACGCCAAGCTCTTCGTCGATGGCGCCGCCACGACCTCGACCTCGGCCGTCCGCACCTTCGCCACTCCGACCCTGGAGAACGGCAAGGAATACAGCTACAGCCTAAAGGCGGAAATCGTCCGCAATGGCCAGACGCTTTCGACCACGCAGCGCGTGACCGTCGAAGCCGGCAAGGAAAGCCGCGTCACGCTCGAAATCCCGACCTCGGCCGCCGTGGCCGCCAAGTAACATTGGAGCCTTTCGGACCCGGCTCCATGCCTGGAGCCCGCGGCCGGGACCGGATGCAGGGGGGATGGCCGACCGTTGGCCCACCGACATACCTGGGGCAAGGGGAGAACCGCCCGGTTCTCCCCTGTTTTTTTTCGCCCTCGCAGGGTATCGCACCCGCGCCGTGGAGCGCGGTTTCCGCATTGTGGCGGCCGCGCGGCACTCCTATAATTTTCGAGAGGGGCAGGTGCCATCTCTCGAAAACGGGCCAGGCCGGGCTGCCATGAACGTCTCCATCTCACGACCGCCGGTGAGCGACCTGGTCTTCCACCTCTACAGCCGACCGCTGCATCCCGAATTCTTTGACATCCTCGCTGTCCGCCGCGTGCAGCGTGACGGTTACGATCTCACGGTTCGCATCACGCGCACCGGCCACGTCATGAGTTGGGAAAATCGCGTTGCCCATCTGACGGAAGTGACGGGAGCGGCCGACCAGGACTTGCCCACCCATCGACGCCTGCTGGGGCATAAACTGCGCGGCGAGCAAAACGCCCGCATCGCATGCACGGGCGGCGTCCGCTACCAGACGAGCTATCAGGTCGAGGTGCTGCCGGCGGACATCTACGCCCACGTCCACGAGGAGATTCTCGCGGATGGCCGCAAACGCGGCTTGTTGCACAATTTTCGTCCCCATCATCGCCTGGCCCTGGCGCCGCTCGGCTTCGTCGCCGTCGAGGCACGCACCGATTGCCTGCTGCTTTCCTCCTTCCACACGTTTCCCGACGAGTACACGGTCGTGAAGACGCAATCGCTGATCGAGCGGGCCAACGCATCCCCTTCATAGCCCCGAGAAACTGGTTGAACTCCGCTAGCGCGCGGCATATAGTCCCCCTTGGACTACCGAACCGCGTCAACACACGGAGTACAACTCATGGCGTTCTTCATCGGCGAGGCTCTGGACGGCGAAGGCAACGAAATCGCGCATATCGACCTGCTCATCGGCGACAAGGCCGGCCCCGTGGGCGTCGCGTTCGCCAACGCGCTGGCCAACCAAAGCGCCGGGCACAATAACCTCCTCGCCGTCCTCACGCCCAACCTCCTGTGCAAGCCCGCCACCGTCCTCATCACCAAGGTGACGCTCAAGCACCTGCCCCAGTCGGTGCAGATGTTCGGCCCCGCGCAGGCCGCCGTCGCCAAGGCCGTCACCGACAGCGTGGCCGCCGGCGTCATCCCCAAGGCCGAGGCCGACAACTGGGTCATCGTCTGCGGCGTCTTCATCCACCCCGCCGCCAAGGACGACGCCAAAATCTACCAGTACAACTACGAGGCGACCAAACTCGCCATCAGCCGGGCCGTCAAGAACGAGCCGAAGATCGACGAAATCCTCTCCAAGAAGGACACCGCCAAGCATCCGTTCTCTCCCAAGTGATCGACCATCCCGAGGGCGAGAGGCCCGCGCCTCTCGCCCCTCCATTGGCTCTACCATCATGAGCGACAAGCGCAGGATTCTGATCCAACTCGATACCGACACGCAACCGAGCAGTTTCGACTGCGTCGTCGCCATCGACTCCGGCGTCGAACAGCTCTTCAGCTACGGCGGCGTGACCGTGGAGCAGGTCCGCGGCCTGGTGCATGGCGCCATCTTCACGCGTGGGCCGGCCGACTTAAAGCACACCGCGATCTTCATCGGCGGCAACGACGTGCAAGCAGGCGAGCGCCTTTTGGCTGAGGTACGCAAAAATCTATTGCCGCAGTTCGGCCTGCGCGTCTCGGTTCTGCTCGACGCCAACGGGGCCAACACGACGGCCGCCGCCGCCGTCCGCGCTGCGGCCAAACACCTGACGTTGAAGGGCGTGCCCGCGCTCGTCCTGGGCGGCACGGGGCCGGTCGGCCAGCGCGTGGCCCTGTTGCTGGCGCGCGAGGGGGCCGAGGTGCGCGTCGCCTCGCGGCAGCACGCCCGAGCTTCGGCCACCTGCGCCGCCATCGAAGCGAAGGTCCACGGAGCGAGCGTGTCGCCGGTAGCCGTCACCAGCGATCTCGAGTTGGCCGAAGCCCTCGACGAGCGCGTCCTCGCCATCGCCGCGGGCGCCGCGGGGGTCGTCCTCGCTCCTCGCGCCGTCTGGGCCGCCAGTCCCGGTTTGAAAGTGGTCATCGACTTGAATGCCGTGCCCCCGGTGGGCGTCGAAGGTGTCGAGGTCGGCGACAAGGGGCAGGAGCGCCACGGCGTCATCGGCTACGGCGCCTTGGGCGTCGGCGGCACGAAGATGAAAATTCATCGCGCCGCCATTGCCCGCTTGTTCGAGAGCAACGATCAAATCATGGATGCCGAGGAAGTGTACGAACTGGCGCGGGTGATCTCGTAATGCTTGAGGGACCAGCCCGGCATTCGCCGAAATCAGCGTTTGCTTGGCGAGGGGAACGTAAGCCTTCATGCGAATTAAGGTTAGGACACTCCATTGGAGGGGCCATCGCGGGCGGCTGCATTTAGCCCCACCGGGGCGGCCTCAAGGCAGCCCAGGGCATAGCCCTGGGTACAACGCAGCCTCCTAATGCAGCGTCAAAGCCTCGATTTAGGGTAGAGGCGTCCCGCGCCTCGTCTGAATTCTGGCGAATTCAGCTACTCGGACGACGACCCCCGTAGCTGAATTCGCCAGAATTCAGCCCCGCGACCCTAAAGTCAAGCCT
>JBBSES010000236.1:0-7152 GCA_038239465.1 Gemmatales bacterium | reverse complement strand
GGAAGGAGGACGGCCATGCAGGTCATCGATGAGGATCGCCTCGAGACGGATGTCGCCTATCGCTTCGGCTACCTGGCCGATTTCATGGGCTTCGGCGCCGACGAAGTGCGAACGCTGCACGCGGCCGCCGAGTGGCTCAAGCCGCACGTGCCCGCGCTGGTCGATGCCATCTACGACAAGCTATTCGCCTACGACGCCACCAAGCGACACTTCCTGCCGCGGCAATCGGGCTACGATGGCCCGGTGGCTAACGACCTTGCCTCGCTGTCCACCGACCACGAAGTCATTCAATTCCGTAAGAACCACCTGGGGCGTTATGTGACCGCTCTGGTTACGCGGCCCTACGACGCGAAGATGGTCGGCTATCTCGACATGGTGGGCAAGATGCACACGCCCTGGGCCGGCAGTCCCGACCTGGACGTACCGCTGGTGCAGATGAACGCCTTGCTGGGCTTTCTTGCCGACGCCTTGACGCGGACCATTTTCTCGCTGGGCCTCGAACGCGACGAGGAGATGGGCGCGATCCGCGCCTTCACCAAGGTGCTGTGGATTCAAAACGATCTGGTGAACCGGCACTACCAGCGGCGGCCGGCGGAAGCGGGTGTGGCGTAGCGCTTGGGCCGAGCGTCGCTCGGCAACGCAGGCATCGGTTTGGCCGGCCGACGGGAATTTGGTACGATAGTCTCATTCCGAACGTCGATGTATTATCGACTCATTCTCCCGTCGCCGTCGTGGAACGAGGACCGTCGTCATGGCCAAGGCCGCCGGAAAGCCGCGCAAGAAGTTGCCGAAGGAACTCGCCGTCATCCGCGCCGACAACTGCACGGGCTGCGAGGCGTGCATCGAGGTTTGCCCCGTCGATTGCATCTACAAGGTGCCGGGCGAGGAACTGCCTACCCTACAGACGTTTTGCGATATCGACCTGGAACGCTGCATCGGCTGCAAGCTGTGCGAGCGCTGGTGCCCGTGGGACGCCATCGACATGGTGGCGTCGCCGACCATCGCCCAACACGTCGCGGAGAAGGGCGGGCCGCCCCGCTACGTCGAGCAAAACTGGGAACGGCTGGTAAACACGGCGCAGGAGTTGGCCGAGTTGGCCGTCGAGCAATCGACGCCGGCGAAGAAGTAGAAGTAGCTGCCGAGGGAACGATTTGGCGGAGAAATCGATGATTCGCACTCACAAGTCCGCCGTGTTATTGGCACTTTGGACGGCTATCTTGTTCCTCGGCTGCGCTCGGCCAGAGTGCAGCAAACAGATCGGTCCTACGTCGGTGGTACGCTCCGAGCCAGTCCTCCAAACGGAGGACGATGCTAAAACCGCTATCGAGAAGGCGGTGAAGGCTCACGGTGGCGAAAAAGCATTCTCTTGCTGGCGGTGCGGCTATGTGGAGTACAAGACAAAGGGTGGCTTTATACCCTCTCAACTTGGAGAGGTGACGAATCAAGACACGTTTCAGCTTCCAGGCCATTTCAAGCGAGTAACCCTCGTGGATGCCGGGGGCAAAGAGTTGCGCATGATCTTTGTCGTTAATAACGGCAAGGGTTGGACCAAGAAGGGCGATGGGCCGGCCGAACCGAGCGACAACGATTTCACGGAAAAGACCGAGCATCCCTTCGCTGGTTTTTGCAACCTTGCCCCTTTGACGGACGCGGAAGCAAGCCTGACCAAGCTACCCGGCGAAAAAGTTGGCGGCGAAAACACGCACGGTATTCGTGCCAAGTCAGACAAACTCGGACAAGTTGACTTTTACTTTGGCTTGCGAACGGGGCTGCTGCTCAAATCGAGAAGATCGACTCCAGGAACCGATCCAGACAAGCCAGGTAACATGGTGACATTCCTCGACGACTACAAAAATGTCCAGGGAATTCAGATACCGATGCGGATTACGGGGATTAAGGACGGCAAACCGTTCTTGGACGTAACCCTGATTCAGGCGAGACTCCAAGAAAATTTTGAGGAAAGAATTTTCGGCAAGCCTTAGTGTCACTGAAGGAAGCGGCGCGGCAAACGTTGACGTTGATTGTGGTTTGTCGGAGTTCCGTGGCATTCGGCATGTCACTACCGGGATGTACGGCCAGCTTCGAGGTTTTCAACCACGGACTACTGACAACGGACCACTGACCGACGCATGGAGACTGCACCATGAGGTTCCTGTACACGGCCGTTGTCGCTGCGTTGCTGGTGACGGCCGGCTGTCAGCCGGCGGGACGCTATGGCCCGCCGCGCGGCTCGCGGCCGGGGACGATCGAGAGCAAGATGGCGGCGCCGCCGCGCGAAACCAAGCCGTCCGTCTACGAGCCGTCGGCCGATTTCGTCTGGATGGAGCCGGTCGCCGCCGAGATGGAAGCGCCGGTGCCCATCGAGTTCGTCACCGCTTCTACCGATCCCGACGAGTGGGCCAAGTTGAAAGAGTTCTGGAACGTCGGCCCCGCGATCACGCGCAAGCCGAGCGCCGACCAGGTGGCCGCCATTTTGGGCGTGTCGCCGTTCGCGGTTCCGCCGCTGGCGATTCACGTGACGCGCGTCGTCAAGGTCAAGGTGCCGCTCGGCCTGGAAGACCCGCTCGCCTATACGCCGAGCAGCAATCGGCCGACCCTGGCCCGCTGGGAGTTGGGCAAGCGCCTCTTTTACGACAAGGAAGCTTTCCTGCAGCCCGCCAACGCCGAGATCAAGGAATCCTGCGCCAGCTGTCACGACCCCGCCAAGGGTTTCACGTCCGGCAAGGTGCCGATGGGGTTAAATTCGATCGATACGCCTACGCTCTACAACACGGTTTTCAACACGTACCAGTTCTGGAATGGCCGGGCCAACGCCCTCGAAGAGGTGGTGCAGCGCTCGCTCGACGACGAGCGCGACCTGCAAAGCGCGCAGCCGTTCTTCCGGCACAACTGGCACGGAGTGATCCGCCGGCTGCGCGCCGACCCGGATTACTCGCATCGCTTCCGCCAGGCGTTCGGCACGCCGCCGACGCAGGACGCCGTCGGCAAGGCGGTGGCCACCTACGTGCGGACGCTGCTCTCCGGCGGGTCGCTGCAAGACAAGGCGGAAGCCCTCAGCCGCAAGCGCAACGGCAACGCGGCCGAGGAGCGCGATTACCTGGAAGCTCTCAAAGCCGATAGCGATTTCAAGCCGTTCCAAGTCAGCCGTGACACCAAGCGCGAAGAGGTGGCCAAAGAATTGGCCAGCGGCGCCGCGCTCTTCCGCGGCAAGGCGGGCTGCATCGACTGCCACGGCGGTGGCAACTACACCGACAACGGCTTCCACAACCTCGGCATTGGCGACAGCGGCCAACCGCAGTCGCCCGGACGCGAGACCGGCCGTTTCGCCGTCATGCCCGCGGGCCTCAAGGATCGCCGCCTCATCGGCGCCTACAAGACGCCGACGCTGCGTTCGCTGCCCTCGACCGGCCCTTATTTCCACAATGGCCTGATGTTCGACAAGAACGATGCCCTGTTCTTCGTCGTGCATTTCCACGTCAAGGGCGGCCATCTTGACGCGAATCCCTTCCTCTCCCCGGCCATTCGCAAGATCGACCTGACGGAAACCGAAATCCGGGCCATCGTCCAATTCCTGAAGGCTCTCGACGGCGAACCGCTACCGGAGATCATAACCAAAGCGGAGCCTCCGCCCGAGAAGGCGCCGGCACCGAAGAAGACGTTGAATTGACCCGGTTAGCGACGCTTCGCAGAAGCGTATTTGCCTCGCTCCTCGTCCCGAAGAGGGTCCGCACCATGCCGCGATGGCACCATGCAACGGCGTTGCTTTTGACGAGCGTGCTACTGGCCGGCTGCATGAGGCCCGCGCCGCCGCGCTCGAATGTCCGCCTGGCCATTCCCAGCGCGACCGATGGGCGGACGTCGCCGACACCGGGCACGCCACCCCTCCTCGCCACGACGCGCGGCACCGAACCAACGGCCAAGGTCGATGGCCCCGTCATCACGACGACCCCGGAAGGCGGCGTCATCAGCGGCCGGCTGCGCTGGGACGGGTCGGCCGATCCCACCGCGGGCGCGCGGCTGCGCGTCGATCCCGCCTCGCAGGGGATCGCCGACGCCGTGGTCTGGGTGGCCAAGGCGCCCGGCGCTGGCATCGCCGCGCCCGGCGCGAGCCAGCAACTCTCCCAGCGCGACCGCGTCTACCATCCCCATGTGCAAACCGCGCTGCGCGGCACGCGCCTCAAGCTCCTGACCATCGACGACAAGGCCAGCTTCAAGGCAAGCGGCGCCAGCGAATTCAGCGTCAACCCGCAACCGGGTAAGCCGGAAGAACGGCCGCTCGACCGCGTCGGCCTCGTCGAGTTCCGCTCGGAAATCGAACCGGCCCTCTCGGCCTACATCCATGTGTTCGATCATCCCTATTTCGCCAAAACCGACGCGAATGGCGCGTTCCGGCTGGCCGACAAGCCATTGCCTCCTGGCAAGTACGAAGTGATACTTTGGCACGAGGGCTGGCGCTCGGGCACGACGGCCGTCGAAAAAAAGGCGACCGTGGACGTCGGCAGCGATAAGGGGGTCGCCATCGAATGGACGCTGAGCGGCCGCGACGCCGAGAAAAAATAACCACGCCACGAAACGTAAACGAAGCGGGCCATTGACAGCCCGCGCTCTTCCCGGTTAGATACCCGCATTCTCCCGCTGCCCTCGCTTGCCGACCAAGGAACCGCGCCAATGGAAACACATCTTCGGCCCAGCCTTGCCGAACTGATCGGCACCTTCGCCCTCGTTTTCATCGGCGCCGGCACGATCTGCAGCACGCAGCTGGCCTTCGGGCAAACGTCGCCGGCCGCCGTCGGCCTGGCCACCGCGCTGGCGCAGGGGTTGCTCTACGCCGCGCTGCTCACGGCCACCGTCCCCGTTTCCGGCGGCTTCCTGAATCCGGCGGTGACGTTAACCCTGTGGGTGTTTCGCCGCCTCGACGGCATGCGCGCCGTCTGGCTGATCGGCGGCCAACTGGTCGGCGGCATCCTGGCGGCCCTCGTGCTGCGCTCCATGTTCACCGACGTGGCCCTCTTCCCCAGCGCCCCCGGCCATGGCATCACGCCTCACCTGAACGTCGATGCCTTTCGCTCGTCGGCGGACTATAGCCAGTTCAAGGCGCTTCTGAGCGGCATCGGCATCGAGATCGTCTTGACCTTTATCCTCACCTTCGCCATCTATGGCACCATGCTCGATCCGCGGGCGCCGCGCATCGGTGGCGGCGGGGTCGGCCTGGCGTTGACCGCGATCGTCCTGTTCGGCTTTCCGCTGACCGGGGCGGCCGTCAACCCGGCGCGCTGGCTGGGGCCGGCCCTGTGGGAACTCCCCATCCGGGCCGATGCCTTCCGCGACCATACGGTCTATTGGATCGGCCCGGTCTTCGGCGCTTTGTTGGCAGGCGCCGTATACGAGTATCTCATCCTGGCCGTGGTGTCGCCGTCGGCCCGAACCGAGAAAGCGGCCGACGGCACCGGCGCGCCGGTCACTTCCACCTTGTTCCACACCAAGAAATAGCTCGGGCAACGTCCAGCGCTTCAAGGACGACGCATGCGCCCCCTGACCCTCGACGACTTGCTGCCGCTCGACGAATTCGCGGACCAGCGCCGCGAGTTCTTCGCCGCGCATCGGCGTTACCTCGACCGCTATCGCCGGGTACGCATCGGTCCGCGCATGACCCTACTGTTCGAGAACCGGCAAACGCTCTGGTTTCGCGTGCAAGACGTGCTGCGCGTCGCCCGCCTCGCCGACGCCGCCGACGTGCAAGCGGAATTGGATGTGTACAATCGGCTGCTGCCGGGCCACGACTGCTTGCAGGCGGCGTTGCTCCTCGACATTCCCGCGAACGTGCCCCTCGCCAACGCGCTGGCTCCGTGGCGCGACCTGAAAGGCGACGATCTACGTTTGCGTTTGGGCGATGGAGCCTATCCCGGTTTGCTGCTCACCAGCCGGCCCGAGGACCGCTGCGTCGGGGCGGCGCATTGGGTGCGCTTCGCCATCGACGCGGTCGCCCGAACGCGGTTGGCCGATCCTGGCGAAGCGGCTTTCTTCGAGGTCCACACGGCCGAATACCGGCACGACAGTCCACCGCTGGGGGACGATATCCGCCAGAGTTTGCTGGACGATTTGCGGATGCCAGAGCGCGACGCGGCGTGAAAGCCTCAATCCCGCAGCTTGATGCTGACGTACTTCGTCTCCAAAAACGCATCCAAGCCTTCGTGGCTCAATTCGCGGCCTAACCCGCTTTCCTTCATGCCGCCGAACGGACATTGCGGCGTCGCCGGCACCGGGTCGTTGATGCCGATGATTCCCGCCTCCAGCCCCTCCGCCATGCGAAACGCCGTGGTCAAGTCGTTGGTGAAGACGTAGGCGGCCAGGCCATACTTGGTGCTGTTCGCGGCCGCGATCACGTCGTCGATATTGCTGAAATCGAGCAACGGCATCACGGGGGCGAATGGCTCCTCGTTGAGGATGCGCGCGTCCCCGGACAGTCCCGCGAGAACGGTCGGCTCGAAGAAGTAGCCGCGCGCGAAGCGCGTGCTGCGCTTGCCGCCGGTGAGGACTTTGGCGCCGCGCCCCGCCGCGTCGTCCACCAGTCCGCTGGCCTTGTCGAGGGCGCGTTGCTCGAACATGGGGCCGACCTCGACGCCGGCGTCCATGCCGTTGCCGAGCTTGAGCGCCTTGGCGAACTCGACGGCCGCCTCGGTGAATTTCTTGTGCACGTCTCGATGCACGAAGAATCGACTCGGGGCGATGCACACCTGCCCGTTGTTGCGGAACTTGCCGGTGACGGCCAGCTTGGCGCCGACTTCCGGGTCGGCGTCGGGGAAGACGATGAACGGGGCATGGCCGCCCAGTTCAAGGCTAAGACGTTTCACTTGATCGGCGGCCCCGCGCATGAGCGTCTTGCCGACGGCCGTGGAACCGGTGAAGCTGATCTTGCGGCACAGCGGATTTTGCAGAAACTCGGTGCCGATCTCCTCGGCGTCGCCCATGACCAGGTTGGCCACGCCGGCGGGCACGCCGGCGTCGATCAAGCACTCGAACGTCAAGATTAACGACAGCGGCGTTTGCGGCGCCGGCTTGATGACGACCGTGCAACCCGCCGCCAACGAGGCGGCGATCTTCCGCGCCGGCAGCGTCACCGGGAAGTTCCACGGCGTGATGGCTCCGACGACG
>JBBSES010000235.1:0-7216 GCA_038239465.1 Gemmatales bacterium | reverse complement strand
GCAGACCACGATGATCAGCGCCAGCATGACGGCGTACTCGACGGCCGTCGGGCCGTCTTCGTTCTTCACGAACTCCACCACGAACTGCTTGAGCTGCTGCATGACTGTTGTCCTTTCAAGATGAGAGAGAGGTAAAACCACGGGAAAACCACGGACGCTTGGATCGTTCAAGTACCGCTGTTCAAGGCATTCGAGATCTTCGGGCTGTTGAAGTTGGAGGCCGTATTGGTGCCCACCAGACCGACCGCCGCGTAAATCACTCCAATGATCAGCGCCAACATCACCGCGTATTCGACGGCCGTCGGCCCATCTTCGTCGTACAGGAAGTCGTACGCGAACTTACCGAGAACGCGCATGTCTCTGCCCTTTCGTGAGGGAACGGTCCGTTTCACTTCGAAGGCCACTCTACCCTAATTCCAGGGGAGCCACGCCTCGCTTTTCCCGGAACTCGAACCCTCGTCATCGTCTCGGTCCACTGGCTTATACGGAATGTGAGGGGTATTCCGGACAGCCCACTTTTTATTTTCTTCAACCCGCCCGCGTCATCGATCACGCTTGGGGGGAGTCGTGAGCCGTTTGTCGTCCCATCGTCTACTCGGAACAAAACCTAGGTCGCGGTAAACCCCGAGTCAAATCGCAATCCGAAAATTCTGGTTTTTCCTCCCAACCCCACCGGGCGGCCGAGGTCGGAGAGGGGGCAAAAGCCAGCTTCCGATTCGCGCATATGACAGACTAGGCATGGAGATACGGCGGCGACACCATCGAAGGAGCGGGCACGTGAAACAGCTGTGGCGGGCGGAAACTTTTCTGTTTCTGATGACCTGGCTTTTCTTGATGGTCCTTGGCCGCGGCGCGTCCCTCAAGGATCCGGGCATCTTCTGGAACACGGCGACGGGCGCGACGATCCTCGATACCTGCCAATTTCCTACTGTTGATACTTACAGCTGCACGCGGCCGGGGCAACCCTGGACTCCGCAGGGAACCTTCGGCGCCATTGCGATGGCACTGCTCTACCGCGTCGGCGGCTTCGACGCCTTCGTGCTGGCGACCGCCACCATCTTCGCGGCCTTGTACGCATGGATCGCCCATCGCTTCATCCGCGCCGGCATGCACTGGGTGTTCACGCTGTTGCCCATTCTCTTGTTTTTCGAGACGAGCATTCCCCACTATCATGCGCGGCCCTTCCTCGTGACGACGCTCATGATGGCCTGGACCTACACGCGCCTGGCCGACTTCGAGGCAGGACGCCTGTCGCTGGCCCGGCTCTTTTGGCTGTGGCCCGCGTTTGCCTTATGGATGAATTTCCACACCGGAGCGCTGGGCGGCATCGGGACGCTCACGCTGGCGGTCCTCGGCTGGATCGCGGCCTATGCGTTCGGCGGCAACACGCCCATCGCTTCTTTTCGTCACGTGGCCCTCTTGCTTTTGTTGACCGTGGGGTCCTGGCTCACCGTCTTCATCAACCCGTATGGCGCCGAGTTGCCCCGCTCCGTCCTCACCTTGCTGCGCTCGCCCGTCCTTGCCGCCTATATGCTGGAACACCGGTCGCTGCTGACGATCGCACCGGGCAATCCACCGCTCTACTTGCTCTATCCCGAGTGGTTCATTTGGGTGGCCTACGTTGCGTTGCTTTGGCTGCTGGCGCTCGCCAACACCGAATGGCGAAATTGGCGCGTGACCTGGCTGCTGCCCCTGGCCTGGCTGGTGCTGGGCGTGAAAAGCGTCCGCAACGCGCCACTTTTCAGCCTTTTGGCCCTCCTGAGCATCGCCGAAATCGTGCCGTACACGCGCCTGGGCCGCTGGCTCAGCGACCACGACAGTTTTATTTTCCGTAAGCCGGCGCCAGGCGCGCGGCCGGGCGCCACGGGTTGGCTGTCCTTCGTCCTACCGATCCTCCTCGTCGGCGGGGTATTGAGCCTGCAAGCGTCGGGCACGCGCGCCGGCGCGTTCGGCGCTGGCTGGGCGCAAATCAATCCCGAGTATTGGCCGACGGATCTTCTGCCCCAATTAGAGGACTTCGAGCGCCGCAACCCCGGCGCTGGCGTGCTCAACGACATGTTGTACGGCGGCTTTCTCATCCACTACACGCCCGGATTGCGCGTCTTCATCGACGATCGCGCCGAACTCTACGGCGACGACATGATGCGCGAATACGGCGAGGAATACACGGAAGCGCCGGGCCACGATCCCCAGCGCATCGATCGCTGGATCGCCGACTACGACTTGCGCCTCGCGCTGGTGGACAAGGGATTGCCTCTGGACGGCCACCTCGCGGCATCGCCACGCTGGCGGCGACTCGGCGAGACGCAGAAGGCGGTCCTGTACGAGCGCGTTGAAGGGCCGTGACTCGTGCCCGTTTCGCGTTCGCCGCGCGACTCCGGTTGACACGTTTCCGCGCCGCGGGCTATAACGCTGTCCGCCCGAGAATGCCGAGCTTCGCGCGTTGACATGAGCCTGTCACCGGGGGCCGTCCGCCATCGACGCCGCCGCTTTTCACGCCCTGGTCGGCGGCCGCGCTCGCGGGAACAAGGCACAGCTGCTTCGCCTGGCACTCAGCGCCGTCAGCGTGCCCTATGGCTGGGTCGTGCGTTGCCGAAATGCCGCTTACGATGCCGGGTGGCTGCCGGTAGCTCGCGCGGCCGTCCCCGTGGTCAGCGTCGGCAACCTGACGCTTGGTGGAACCGGCAAGTCGCCGTGCGTCGAGACCCTGGCTCGCTTCTATCGAGAGCGCGGCGTGCGCGTCGCCCTCCTGAGCCGCGGCTACGGCGCCCGCGAAGGACTGAATGACGAAGCCCGGATGCTGGCGGCGAATCTGCCCGGCGTGCCGCAACTGCAAGGGGTTGACCGGGTCGCCCTGGCGCGAACGGCGGTTCGAGAATGCGGCGCCGAAGTCCTCTTGCTCGACGACGGTTTCCAGCATCGCCGTTTGGCCCGCGACCTGGATATCGTCTTGATCGACGCCACCTGTCCCTGGGGCCACGGCCGCCTCTTCCCACGAGGCTTGCTGCGCGAGCCGCCCGCGGGACTAAGCCGGGCACACCTGATCCTGTTGACTCGATGCGATCAGGCGAGCGCCGCCGAACGGGAACGATTGCGGGAAGAAATCGGCCGCGTGGCGCCGGGTACGCCGTTGGTCGAAACAACGCATCGGCCGCTGGAGTGGGTGAATGCCGAGGGGAAGACGTTGCCCCTGGATGCCCTGGTCAAGCAGCGCGTAGTTGGCTTCTGCGGCATCGGCAACCCGGAGGCGTTTCGCCAGACGCTGATCGCCTTGGGAATGGATGTGGCGGCCTTCCGCCCTTTCCCCGACCACCATGCTTACTCGCCCGTCGATACGGTTGAACTGGAAAAAATGGCGCGCGACGGCGTCGTCCTCACCACGCAAAAAGACCTGGTGAAGCTGCGTCGGACGGAACTCGGCGGCCGGGCGCTCTGGGCGCTGCGAATCGGCCTGCACGTAACGTCAGGGCAGGAAGCCCTGGAACGGCAACTGACGTCGATCCTCGCATCCCTCAAACAGGGTCGAGCGTCGATAGCTCAAGGAGGAGCGGACCGTCCGGCCCCCTCGCGGTCGGACGCCGAAGCGGCATGAAGCCAATCGACCTGCATGGTTTGAAGACCTACGACCTCGCCTCCCGTCCCAGCAAGACGTTCGTCGATGACCTCGGCCGCGTGGCGCCGCTGGACGCCAGCATGGGCGACTGGCTCGACACGTTGCCGCGCATCCTCGCCGCCAATGGCTTGAAGCGCGTCCGCGACCACCTGGCCCGCGCTTACCGGGATGGCCGCACCGCGGTCGCCGCGCTGGGCGGCCACGTCATCAAGACCGGCTGCGGCCCCTACCTCATCGACTGGGTGAAGCGCGGCTTGCTCCGCGGCGTCGTCATGAACGGCGCCGCCGCCATCCACGATTTCGAGTTGGCCCTGGCCGGCAAGACCAGCGAGGACGTGACCGCCACGCTGCACAGCGGCAAGTTCGGCATGGCCCGCGAAACCGCCGACGCCTTCGCCGTCGCCTCGCGCGTCGCCGCCGAAAAGGGGCAGGGCCTGGGTTGGGCTTTGGGACAATACATCGACGACCTCGGCTGCGGCCACGGCGAACACAGCCTCGTCTACGCCGCCTATCAAGCCGGCATCCCCTGCACCGTCCACGTCGCCCTGGGCACCGACATCGTCCACATGCACCCGCACGTTTCCGGCGCCGCGCTCGGCGAGGCGTCGATGATCGACTTCCGCATCCTGTGCAGCCTGGTTCTGACGATGCAAGAAGGCGTCTGGCTGAACCTCGGCAGCGCCGTGGTATTGCCGGAAGTGTTTCTGAAAGCCGTCAGCGTGGCCTGCAATTTCGGCGCGTCGCTCGACGGCCTGGTGTCGGTGACGCTCGACAAGCAGTCGCAATATCGCAACCGCGTCAACGTGCTGGATCGGCCCTCGGCGGAAGGCATCGAACTTATCGGACATCACGAATTGCTGATTCCCCTGCTTCATGCCGCCGTGGCGCAGGTGCTGCCGGCGGCGCTGCCGCGCGAGATGCTAGCCGAAACCCAGGCGGCGTGAACGACCCTGTGACGAGCCGAGGGGCGTTAGCCCCCGGAGGAGAACGCATGTCGGCCGAACTCATCGACCTCGTGCAGCGTCTCGGCCAACCGCGCGTGCTGGTGGTCGGCGACGTGATGCTCGACCGCTATGTCTGGGGCGACGCCGAGCGCATCAGCCAGGAGGCGCCGGTCATTCTGTTCCACGCCGACAAGCGCGAGGAGCGCCTCGGCGGCGCCAGCAGCGTGGCCACCATGCTCCGCGCTCTCGGCGCCCGCGTTTCGCTGGCCGGCGTCATCGGCATCGATCATGACGGCGCCCGCGTCCGTCACGTTCTCACCGATCTCGGCATCGATCACGAAGGCGTCGTCTCCTGTCCCGACCGGCCGACCACGGTGAAGGAACGCTACATCGGCCGTGCCCAGCATCGCCATCCGCAACAGATGCTGCGCGTCGATTACGAGACGCGCGAACCCGTCCCCGCGGCCATCGAAGCCGATTTGATCAAGGTCATGAATCAACTCTTGCGCCGGGCCGACCTGGTGCTGGTCAGCGATTACGACAAGGGGGTCTGCACGCCGGGCCTGATGACGGCCCTCATCGCCGCCGCCCGGATGCGTGGCGTGCGCGTCCTGGCTGACCCCATCCGAGGCAGCGATTACCGCAAGTATCATGGCTGTTCCGCCATCACGCCCAACCGCCTCGAAGCCGGCCTGGCCCTCGGCAAGACGTTGGCCACCCTGGACGACGCCAAGCAAGCGGCCCACGACCTGCGCGAACGCCTCGACCTGGAAGCGGCCATCGTCACCCTCGACAAGGACGGCATGGCCCTGGCGCAAGGCGACGGCTCGGTGCGCGTCTTCCCCACGCGGCCGCGCCAGGTCTACGACATCACCGGCGCCGGCGACATGGTGCTGAGCGTGCTGGGCATGGCATTGGCGGCCGGCGCCGACTACGACCTCGCCATCCCGCTGGCCAACATCGCCGGCGGCCTGGAAGTCGAAAAGATCGGCGTCGCCACCGTCACGCGCGATGAGCTTCTGCGCGACCTGCTGCGCATCGGCTCGGGCGGCAATCAGAAGATTCTGCCGCGCGCCATGCTCCGCCACGAACTGGATAGCCGCCGCCGTCTGGGGCAGCGCATCGCCTTCACCAACGGTTGCTTCGACGTGCTGCACGCCGGGCACGTGCATTACCTCAACGAAGCCCGCGCGCAAGCCGATGTACTCGTCGTCGGCGTCAACAGCGACCCGAGCGTGCGCCTCCTCAAGGGCGACGGCCGGCCGGTCAATTCCTTCGAGGCGCGGGCCACGGTTCTCGCGGGCCTGCAACCCGTCGATTACGTCACCGTGTTCGACGAGCCGACGCCTCTCGCATTGATCGAGGAAGTCCGCCCCGATGTGTTGGTCAAGGGCGCCGATTACCGCAAGGATGAAGTTGTCGGCGGCGCGTTCGTGGAGTCCAACGGCGGCCGCGTGCATCTGGCGCAGTTCCGCGACGGTTTTTCGACGACGACGCTGCTCCGCAAGCTGTCGGCCGCATGAAAATAGCCATCTTCTTACCTAACTGGATCGGTGATGCCGTCATGGCGACGCCGGCCGTGCGCGCCTTGCGCCAGCATTTCGCCGACGCCGAGATGATTGGCGTCTCGAAGCCGTACATCGCCGGTGTGCTAGAGGGGGCGCCGTGGTTCGACCGTCTGCTGCCGCTCGATGGTCGGGGACCGCGCGGCCAGCGCTGGCCGGCGGTCGCCTGGCAGCTGCGCCGCGAGGGGATTGACCTGGCCGTGCTGTTTCCGAACTCGTTTCATTCGGCGCTCGTCGCCTGGCTGGGCGGCTGCCGTCGGCGCGTCGGCTACGCCCGCTATGGCCGCGGCTGGCTCCTCTCGGATCGTTTGCAGCCGTTGACCGACGAGCGGGGCCGACGGTTGCCTAGCCCCGTCATCGACGCCTACAACTTGCTCGCGGAAAAGGCCGGCTGCGCGCGCTCTTCGTGCCGCATGGAATTGTTCACCACGACGCGCGACGAGACGGCCGCCGACGTGGTCTGGAAGCAGACCGGCCTCGCCGCCGCCACCGAGGTGGTGCTGCTCAACCCCGGCGCCGCGTTCGGCGCCGCCAAGCACTGGCCGGCCCGCTATTTCACGCAGCTGGCCCAGGATTTGGCCGATCGGCGCGGCAGCGGCGTCCTCGTCCTCTGCGGCCCGAGCGAACGAGCGCTCGCCGATCAAATCGCCACGGAAGCGCGGCGCGGCAACGTCCATTCCCTCGCTGACTACCCCCTGTCACTCGGGCTGACCAAGGCGTGCGTCCGCCGGGCCGACTTGCTGGTGACGACGGACAGCGGGCCGCGCCATTTCGCCGCCGCCTTCGATCGGCCCGTCGTCACCCTGTTCGGCCCGACGCATATCGAATGGACCGAGACGTATCACCTGCGCGCCGTCCACTTGCAGCGCGCCGTGCCGTGCGGGCCTTGTCAGCTGCGCGTCTGCCCGCTCGATCACCGCTGCATGACGGAATTGACACCAGCGGAGGTCTACGCCGCATCGACGCGGCTGCTCGACGCGCGGCTGCCGCTCGTCGGCTAACCATCGCAAGGACTTCGAGGATGCGTTTCAACCCACGGCACCGCGACCTGCTGACGACACTGGGACTGGCGAGCGCCGGCGACTTCCTGGCCT
>JBBSES010000234.1:0-7219 GCA_038239465.1 Gemmatales bacterium | reverse complement strand
GGGGCCGGCGCGGCAGCGGACACAGCGAATGCGCGAAGGCCGCCAGGTGCGTTAGGCCATCGCCATACGTGGTATAGCTCATGGCTGTGCGCAATTCCGCCGTCAATCCACGGCCGCCGGCCGCGAGGGCGACTCCGTGCCGTTGGGCTTCCGCGGCCATTTCCTGATACCCGGCCAAGAACTGGTCTGGCGTTTGCAAGTGACTGACCGACACCCACAGCAATCGCGGCCGCAGTTGCGTCAGGGCCTCGCGGAACGAAACCATGGGCGTGTTGGCGCCAAGGTTCACCGCCTCCCAACCGGCGTCGAGCAAGACTAACTGCGCAAGCAGACTCGGCAAAAAGTAGTGGTCGGCCTCCGGCGCTCCGCCGACGGCCCGAGGTCGGTCGGTGCGGGTCTGGGAATCGAGCATCCCCTTGAGTTCGTACAGAGCGGCGGCCACCTGTTGCGTGCCGCGGTGTTCATGGAGGATATCTAGCCGCCCGGCCGTCCAGTCGTGGCCGATTTGCGTAAGGCACGGTGCTAACACGCGGTCGGCGAGTTCTCCCATCGGCAGTCCCGCGAAGTACGCGGTTCGGATTAAGGAGCGAACCGTGTCCTCATTCCCCGCGCGCAGGGCAGGCAATAGCTGGTCGCGCAGGGCCGCCGGGTCGACCTCGCCTTCGGATGTGGCGGTCAGCGGGCCCCAGTTCAGATCGGGAAACTGGCCGTCACGCGACAGTCGCAGCACGTCGGCGCGCAGCAGCTTGCGATGGCCCCCCGCAGTCTTGCGGGCCGGCAAGATGCCGTCGTCCACCCAGCGCTTGACGGTCGTGACGCTGACCCCCAAGACGCGGGCGACCTGCGCGGTGCTCAGGTAGAGCGTTTCCGGCATGATGCCCATTCCGTCTTTAAGTAAGCGATTAGGACGATTCCACTGTGGCACCGCCTCGGGAGCCTATCCAGACATGGAGCCGTGTCCGCCCGGTAGTTCGATGACACACCTAATCTATAGACGCGGCATCGCGTCGAGCCAGCACAATCGGCGCAACCTGGATTGACGCCCGGCTCGGGAGTGCTATAAATAATGTAGACGTTTAGGACGTTTTAATAACCGAGGAGACGGGTCGATGCCGCCGCCTCGAAGGAGTCCAACCGTGGCTACCAGCAACTCTGTCCTTTCCGCCAGGACCGACGACAAGGAAGCAATCCGCTTCGTCTATCACGAGTCCTTCGCGGAAGCGAACGCGGCCGAGACGTACGGCGCGACGACGACCGCCGCCGCCATCGAGCAATTCAACGCCACGCACATGGAAGACGAGGATACGCGCGAACACGCGCGGCGCATGCACTACGCCGCCTGGCGCGTGTCACAGGCGCCGAACAAGGCGGCGGCGCGGCGCTGGCGGCAACGTTACTTCACGCTGCGCGATCAGATCGTGCTGGGCAACCGCAAGCTGGTCTTCCGGGCGGTGCGCAAGTGGACGGCGCTGGCCCATCGTTCGGACGATATGATTGGCGAATGCTACATCGTGCTAATCCGCGCGGTGGCCGTCTACAATCCATGGATGGGCGTCCGTTTCAGCACATATGCCTACACTTGCCTGGTGCGAGCTCTGTCGCGGCTGTCGCAGCGCTTCGCATCCGACTGGCTGGCGCGATCGGTGCCGCTGGAAACCCTCGTGAGCGAGGAACCGGACGACCCGGATCGCGACGAGCCGCCCAGCGAGCGGCTGCAGCGCCTGGACGAGTATTTGCACGACGATCATCCGCTCTTGTCGCCGCGCGAAAAGACGATCTTGCTGCGCCGCTTCTGCCCGGCCGATCCGAGCGGTTCGCAGACCCTGGAGAAGGTGGGCCAGGATTTGGGACTGTCGAAGGAGCGCGTCCGTCAAGTGCAAGCGACGGCGTTGAACAAGCTGCGCGAGGCCCTGGTGGTCGAGCCGGCCCCGGTTTAAAGAGAGGAATATAATGAAACGCGGCAACAAGATTCTGGTCGTCGGCGCCACCGGATACGTCGGCGGCCATCTGGTGTCGCGCCTCGTGCAAGCCGGCTACGATGTCCGTTGTCTGGCGCGAAACCCCGCACGTTTGACGGGCCGCAGCTGGGGCTCGGTCGAAGTGGTGCGCGGCGACGTGTTGCGACCCGAGACATTGCCCGTGGCTCTGGAAGGCGTGAGCGTCGCCTATTATCTCGTCCATTCGATGGGGGCTGGCGAGCAGTCATTCGAGGAACAAGACCTGGAAGCGGCGCGGAACTTCGGCCGCGCCGCCAAGGAAGCGGGCGTCGCTCGCGTCGTCTACCTGGGTGGACTCGGCCACGGCGATTCGCGTTCCTCGCACCTGCGCAGCCGTCAAGAAACCGGCGACATGCTCCGCGCCGAGGGGCCGCCCGTCACGGAATTCCGCGCCGCCGTCATCGTCGGCCCCGGCAGCATCTCCTTCGAGTTGATTCGTTATCTCACGGAACGCTTGCCAGTGCTCATCTGCCCGCGCTGGGTGTCCACGCGCTGTCAGCCGATAGGCATCGGCGACGTGTTGCGCTATCTCGTCGAATGTCTCGAAGAGCCTCGCAGCGTCGGCCGCATACTCGAAATCGGCGGCGCCGACGTGTTGACCTACGGCGACATGATGAAGCAGTACGCCAAAATGCGCGGCCTGTCGCGCTGGCTCATCAATGTTCCCGTGCTGACGCCGCGGCTGTCTTCCTACTGGGTCGATTTCGTCACGCCGATCCCGGCGCGGATCGTGCGGCCGCTCATCGAAGGCTTGCGCAGCGAGGTCGTCGTCCACGATCCCGTGGCCCGCGACATGTTTCCGTGGCAGCCGCACAGTTATAAAGACGCGGTCTATAGCGCGCTGGAACGCGAAGAGAGCAACGCCGTGGAAATCGTCTGGTCCACGCCGCTGTCGGCCCTGAGCCGCGCGGCGGAACCGGATCAATTGACGACCACGCAGGGGATGATCCTCGACAAGCGGCAAATCGAAGTAGCCACTTCCGCCGAGCAGGTCTATCGCACCTTCATGGGCATCGGCGGCAAGCGCGGCTGGTTCGCCTTCGATTGGGCCTGGCGGCTGCGCGGCATGATGGACCGCGCCATCGGCGGCGTCGGCCTGCGCCGCGGCCGTCGCTCCGCCGACGATTTGCTGCCCGGCGAGGCGCTCGACTTCTGGCGCGTCGAAATGGTGGAAACCAATCACTTGTTGCGTCTACGCGCCGAGATGAAAGTCCCGGGCCGCGCCTGGCTGCAATTCGAGGTGGTGCCGCTTACTTCTCAGTCCTGCACGCTAACGCAAACCGCCTTCTTCGAACCGCACGGTCTGGGTGGCCATCTCTACTGGTACTTCCTCTATCCCATCCACGTTCTCATCTTCAAGCGGATGCTAAACGCCGTCGGCCGCCGCGCCCTCTCTGCGCTCTCGCCTCCGAGACGGGCGAGGGAGACGGCACCGCTCTACTCGTAGAGCGCCGTCGGAGCGGCGGGAACTTCCTTGCCGGCCTGGTCCAGTTCCCAGGCATCGACCCACCACGGCCACGCGATGCTTTCCTCGGCGATCGCGGTGCTTTTCGCGTGACCGGCGACGGAACCACGCATGCGGTCCACGGCGCTCAGCGGGAACAGTCCGGCCAACGCGAGGAGCAGCGTGCGTCGTCGGCACGGGCTGAGACGCGGCAACCAACCGGCGTGCGTCAACTCGACCGACAACTCGCCCCCCTCTTCGCGGAAGCGGAAGCCGAACGGTTCCGGCCCCACCTCGGAGGCCAACAATTCGACGCGGATGACGTTCGTGGCCAACCCGAGATGCCCCACGCGCGGCGGCGGCCCGTTCCACGACGGACTTTCGGCCAAAAGGCGCAGGAACTCGCGTTCGAGAAAGTGGCGGATGTCGGTCTCGACGTGGTGCAGGGCGTCGCGCTGTTTGCGAAAGGCGACCCAGCGATCGCGGCGGCGGGCGCTGCGGGCCGCCTTGCGCAGCCGCGAAAATAGCTTGGGCAACGTGCCGCTGTGGAAGCCCGGACGGAGCAGTCGCGCCATCGTTTCGCCGTGGCTGCCGACCGCGACGGGCCGCAGCGCCGCCGCCCGGTTCGAGCGATACAGCTTCCAGTTCTCCTTCAACTCCCACACCAAAAAACCGAAAATGCCGGGAATCAGCGAACCGACGAGCGTGGCGATCCCCAACGCCTCGGGTACGGAAATGGCCAACGCTTCGGACAAGATCCTCGCGGCGGGGGGCACGATCATCGTCAACACCAGCTTGTGCGACACGGTGACGACGGGAAAGTGCTTGATCGGGTTGGCCTGTGGCTCGATGAGCAGGTTGATGCAGAAGCGGATGACGTAAGAAACGCCGGCCCAGATCAAGCCGAGGATCGGTTTCAGGACCAGCGACAATGGCCCCTCGTCGCCGCGGAAGCGCATCCATTCATCCACCGTGTACAGGGCACGGTCGATGAATTCGAGGAGCTGACGAAAGAAGCCGACCACGAAGTTGAAGATATTGGGCACTACATCGAACGAGACGCGGTGCCATAGGTATTGCAAGTGATCGGTGTACATTTCCTCGATGTCGCGGCCCCAGCGTGTATTCAGCAACACGGCGAAGGCGACGAAGAGGCCGGCGACGGCGCCTCCCCAGAGGGTGTGTCCGCCGCCGAGCAAGGGGATTTCGAGCGACAGCAAGAAGGCGATAAACAAGGGCTTGAAGCCAAATTGCACGCATGTCTGAAAGGCGTCGCTGGCGAAGAGGCGTTGCAGCCAGGACAAGCGCAGCAAGGCGCCGGGGGCATCGATGAAGAGCAGTTTCAAGCCGCGGCCCACGTAGGCAAGCGCCCGGCCGACGCGCTGGCGGAACGGCGGCACATGCAACAGGGCGAGGAAGAAGAACCCCAGCGGTAGCCATGTGTACCAGTGGAACAGGTGCAACGGCGCGTTGGCCGCCTCGCGCACCTCGGGCGGCACGGCTTCGTCGGTCGGCTCCACGGGCGGTATCGGATGGCCGACTACTAGCTTCATCACTGGATCGACGACGTGCTGGAGCGCCTCCAAAACGAAGAAAGCGCCGCCGAAGGGCAGCGCGACGTACAGAGTGAGAAAGCGTCCAATGCGGGTGCCGAAGAAGGCGGAACTGAAGCGCTGCAACCAGCGAAGGTAGACTTCGCCGCGGCGGTGGACGCCTTCCAGATCGTCGGCCAGGCGGCGGTCGAGCAAGAGCAACGGATCGCCGGCCAGGAATTCGCCCGGCCCGCGCAAATCGGGAAGTTTCAGCTGATTGCGCGACAGGGCATCGCGCAGATCGCTCATGGTCGTGAAGCCGCGCTCGGTGATGCGTTCGAGCAACTCTTGCACGAGTTTGTCGCGGGCCACGCGCTCGGGATAATTCGCCGGCACCAGGCCAACCGCTTCCAGAGCGGCGAGGAGGATGGGGCGAAAGCGGGCTTGAATGCGCTGCTCGTCGTCGGCGATGGCGCTTTGCAGCAAGCCGGCGAGACGGCGACGGTCGGGTGCGACCAGCGGTACGGAGGGCAGCCGTTGCAGCGCCTTGCGCAGGTGCTTCAATTTCAGCACTTCTTGCTGGCACGGCAGCGGCCGCTTGAGGGGACGGCGCCCGAAGGAGGCGATCCAGCCGGGCAGATCGAGGCGATACATGGGGCGCTCGTGATCGCTGCACACCTTTTGCAAATCGTAGAGCAATCGCGCCGCCGGGGGCCAGGCACCGTTGGTCGCGGCCGGCAGCAACGCCGGCAAGACACGGCGCCAAGCTTTGGTGGCGGCGGCATCGAGGTCGAGCGCCTGGCGCAAGCGATGCCCGAGGCGATGCAACTCGTTGGCCGCGGCGGCGCGCGCCGGCCGGTCGCGTCCCGGCGCGGAACTGTCCGCCGCGCGCATGCGCAGGATGGCGGCGCGGACGAGATTACCGCGCGCCGCGACATCGTCGGCCCGGCTCATCAGGCTCTGATACGCCGCCGGCTCGGCGCCGAACGGAAGGTCGCCGTTCGTGGTTTCCGCGTCGGCCGCTTCGTCGCCGGCCGATGCTTCGGCAGTCGTCGGCTCGGGAGCGCCCGCCGGGCGCGTGGCGGCCAAGATCGCCGCCGCGTCCACATCCTCGCACAACAGGGCGTCGATGGCGTCGAAGTCGAGAATGCCGGGAAAATAGAAGGCTCGCAACCCCGGCGCGAACGTGCATAGCTCGAGATAAACCGCGGCGAATTCGAGATACGTCGCCGCCGCGTCGATGGGCGGCAGCAACATGCGTTCCTGCGTCAACACCGTGCCGATTTCGGCGAAGGCGGCCGGCCCGATGCGCGCCACCCGATCGGCGATGACGGCGTCGCTCAAGGTGCCATCCGCGCGGCGCGCTTCGAGACTCGCGTCGAGGCGCGCGTGAAACAGCAGCTGCCAACTGGCGAGCAGCGTGGCCTCGCGTGGTAAGCCGGCCTGGCGTTCGGCGTCCGGTTGGCCGATCAAGAGCAACGTACCCGGCCAATCGTCGGCGTTCGCCAGCCCCAATTCTTGAGGCCTCACCAACTTTAGGAGGCGATCGCGGGAGATGACGTACGTCTTGCGATGGGCGACTTGAAAGCCGACGCCGTGGACGTGGCGGTCGTGCTTGATGACGCGGCGCAGGATGCGCGGCGGCACCAACAGCGCCGCCGGATCGGCGCCGCGCAGGGCGCGGGCCAGGTCATCGAGGGCCAGGCCAGTCGGCACGGTCGCGGGCATGAAGCGGTCTCGCGGACGAAATGGGGCGCTTCGGGCCATTATAAGCCGCGAAACGGCAACGGGTCCTGCCTTGTTTGTCACCCCGCGAAAATCGTATAATGAAGGATAGAAGGGGGCGATCTGGTTTCGACCGGGTTATTCGAGGCGTAGGTTGCGTGTCGTGGTTGATCAGAGGGCCACGTAAAAATCTGATCGCACTTGATAACTGCTGAACCGCAGTTCGCGTTGGCTGCCTAAGTAAGGGGCCCCTTGTCCGAAAGGTTTGCCTGAGACGTTTCGGCTTGGACTAGCCAAATCAGGATCGCGGTCGCTCGAGATTGGCCTTTCGGGGCCAGTCGCATCGGAGGCGGCGACGGCTAAAACTCACGGCCGATTAGCCAAAGCGGGACCCTGCCCGTCGGGGGCCGCGGCGGCGAACGCGGTCGGCGATCCGCAAGGATCGGCCGGCCAAGCATCGACGGGATACACACGTAGACGCATACGCCGAGGTGCCACGGAACGCGGGTTCGATTCCCGCC